>JAOQAA010000607.1 GCA_025963815.1 Capsulimonas sp. | reverse complement strand
GGGCTATCAGGCCATCGACTAAGAAAAGCTTACGAGGAGACGGAAATGACACAGATCAATGGTTATATCAACTTCAAGGGTAACACCCGCGAAGCTATGGCGTACTACCAGGAGTGCTTCGGCGGCGACCTGGATATCCAGACCATCGCCGGGTCGCCCATCGAAGAGCATATGGCGCCCGAGCTTCGAAGTGGCGTGATGCACTCCGCGCTGACGAACGGCGACGTCCTTCTGATGGCGAGCGTTATGGTATCGCCCGAGGGGCTGATTGAGGGGAATAATATGTCGCTTATGGTGGGCTGCGGCACGGAAGAAGAGATTGACCGTCTCTTCGCCAAGCTCTCCGAAGGCGGCAGCATCACCTGTCCGCTAGGCGATTCGTTCTGGGGATCGAAGTTCGGTCATCTGACCGACAAATTTGGAACCCGCTGGGGGCTCAATTACGAGAAGAACGCGAAATAAAGGAAGGTGTATCCATGACACTTACGGAAACTGCGATGCCGAAGGTCGTGTCGAAGGATGAATGGCTCGCTGAGCGCACGAAACTGCTGACGGATGAAAAGGCGCTTACCAAGGAGAAAGACCGTGTGAACGCCGAGCGCCGCCGGCTCCCTATGGTCAAGGTCGAAAAAGAGTATGTGTTCGAAGGCCCGTCGGGCAAAAAGACCCTGACAGAATTGTTCGAAGGCCAGCGGCAATTGGTCCTCTACCATTTCATGTTCGACCCCTCCTGGGACACGGGATGCATGGGCTGCACGGGATTTGTGGACGCGATTGGCGACCTCTCAATGCTCGCCGAGCGCAACACGACTTTCGTCATCGTCTCCCGCGCGCCGCTTGCGAAACTGGAAGCGTACAAGGCCAGCAAAAGCTGGGATCTTCCGTGGTACTCGTCATTCGAGAGCGATTTCAACTACGACTTCCACGTGACGCTGGACGAAAGCGTCGCGCCGATCGAGTACAACTATCGCACCAAGGCCGAACTGGAAGCGCGCGGCTCTAGTCCGAAGGGCGAGCAGCCAGGAATCAGCGTCTTCTTCCGCGACGGAGACGATGTGTATCACACGTACTCCGCTTTCGAGCGAGGAGTCGAGAACGTTACTGACTCCTATGATATGCTCGATATCACTCCCTACGGCCGCCAGGAGGACTTCGAAGACTCGCCTCCGGGCTGGCCGCAAAAACCTACCTACGGTTAAAAAAATGCCCTCGGCTCTGCAAAGGCCGGGGGCATTTCTACTGTACAAAAGGGCGCCGCGTTGTTATAATCGTTTATGAATTCCATCCGCCGTGTGCTGCTCGCAATCATTGTTGTCCTGCTGCCTGTCGTATCTCAAGCCGCCCCTGTGGGTAAACCCTTCGATCTCCAGGGCTTTGTGTACAAAGCTGTCCAAGCAGGCCAAAAGAAGATTGTTATTCCGCCGGGCAAGTACCGTGTGACGCCCCACAATCACGAGCATCTGCGCTTGGCGGGACTGCACGGGGTAACGATTGTCGCGGACAATGTCGAGATGATCTGTACGCAGACGACGCGGGCGATTTCCATCGATAAGTGCGAAGGGCTGACGGTGCGCGGGCTGAAGATCGATTACGATCCGCTGCCCTTTACTCAGGGCAAGATTACGGCGCTGAGCGCGGATAAGAAAATTACGGATATCGAGATTTTTTCTGGATACCCGGCGGCGGATCGGGCGACCAATTTCAAGTACGAGATCTATCGGCCGGATACTCGGACGCTGCGCCGGGACGACTGTAATGTCGCCAAGGTTGAGGCCGTGGACGCCATGCATCTGCGCGTCACGAAGGGGGCGGGATCGGCGGACGATCCCGAGCAGATCGGCGACATCATCGTGATCGGCGCGGAGTATGCGCCGGACGGCAGTATTCCCCATGCGGTGACGCTGGATCACAGCACTGGGACGAGTCTGGAAAACGTCACGGTATTCGCTTCGAACTGCTTCGGTTTTATCGAGTTCGGATGCAGCGGCAGCGTTTATTCTCATTGCCGCATCGATCGCTGCCCTCCGGCCGAAGACATCGCCCGGCGCGCGGACCCGCGTATTCGCTCGCTGGACGCCGACGCCTACCACAGCGGCGGGGCCGCGAAGGGACCGTCGTATCTAAATTGCAGCGCCAAGTTTATGGGTGACGACTGCGTCAATATCCACGGCAGTTACAACATGGTCACATCGCGTGAGGGCAGCGTGCTGCGCGTGCTGGTGAAGGACGACATTTATGTTCCGGGCGAACCCGTGGAGCTGCTGACCTACTCCGGTGAGCGCCTTCCCGACGCCGTCGTGACGAAGGTTGAGCCTGACGGCAAGATCACGGACGCCGAGCGGGAGTTTCTGAGCAAGCAGCAGATGGACGCCGGCCTGCGCACCCAATGGACCCCCAATGCTTACAAAGTAACGCTGGATCGCAATACAGACCTGCCGATGGGATCATTGATCTGCTCATCTCGCCGCACCGGCAACGGCTTCGCCGTGAAAAACTGCGATTTCGGATTCAACCGTTCGCGCGGCATTCTGATCAAGGCGAGCAATGGGGAAGTGTCGGGCAATCAGATCAGTGGATCCTGGATGGAGGCAATTTTAGTCTGTCCGGAATACTGGTGGCTGGAGTCGGGCAGCTCGAACAATGTCGTCATCAAAAATAACATCATCACGGACTGCCGGCGCTCCGCGATTACCGTCACTGCGTCGGGGGGAACCGGCGCGATTGCGCCGGCGGGGGCGCATCGTAATATCACGATCTCGGGAAACAAAGTGATAGGCTCGCCGCTCCCATCGATCAAAGTTACCTCCACGGACAAACTGGTGATTGTGGGCAACATCACAGTTCGCGCATCGGCATCTCAAAACACCGATTATCTCCAATGGCTTTCGTCGCGGCAAACAGGCGAGGCGTTGGTCACGATGGACTGCGCTCATGTGACGAGTAAAGGCAATGTCGTCCGGTAGCTCAAACATCCCCACCTGTTTGGTTTTCTTACGCACTGCCCTCCGTTATGGCCGATGCGATAGATGCAAATGTTTCAGTTGCACGAGCGTCTCCACGGGATGTGATGCGAGAGTTCCCTCACGCAGATCGAATGCGGGGTATAGCAGACGGTCTTGGCGGCGCCACCATCCCGCCGTTTTCAGAATAGGGTGCGCGTATCCGCCTTCCGTCGCCAGGGCGCGGATCAAACGCGCCAGCGGCGTGGGCTTCGGGCGCGCTCCTGAGAGATCGTAGGCGCCCGGTTCGTAATGTCCCACGTGTTTGGTGAGCAGGCTGTTCCAGTCGTATAGGCCGAACAGCGCCCAGGCTGTGACCGCTCGCACGTCCATCCCCGCCCGTCGGGCTTCCAGAGCGGCGTTCCAGACTTCCCAAAGCCATCGCATTTGTTCATCGGGCGTGCAGCCGAGATGCGCTTCCGTGACGACAATCGGCCGGCGATAGCGCGCCCAGACTTCTCCCAGAATGCCGAATGGGCCGGCGATCCCTTCCGAACAAACGCGTACTGCCTCGACATCGGCGTAG
>JAOQAA010000576.1 GCA_025963815.1 Capsulimonas sp. | reverse complement strand
CCGGGTGTGAAAGATGGCCTTCGAAAGTCAGGGTACGACGCGCGGCCTGTTCGTAAATCGGCTTGGAGAAAGACATGTTGTCGATCACGATCGCCATGTCGGCCGCAGCCTCAGCAAGGACTTGACGCGGGAGAACCCCGGGCCGAATATATTTGAGAAGCGCCTTGTGATACTCGACGATATATCCGTAAAGCTCACGCTGCACTGGATTGTATCGTCCGTTCACCGGCCATATCCGGCCGATATCGCTGGTGTAGTTTTGGATATCGGGCGCGTAATCCATCAGCACCAGCTCTCCGTCTTCCAGGCGGCTATGGTTCTGATAGTAGTGTGCGTGCCAAATATTGCCCGCCGTCGCAATGATCGCGCGGTACCCTTCGCTGCGCACGTCGTTGATTCGATAGACGTAATCGGCGACCGCTCCCAGTTGATACTCGTAGACGCCGGGACGAGTCGCGCGCATCGCTTCGATCACGGCGCGCGCGCAGATCGCGCCGGCGTCGCGCATGGCGTCCAGTTCGCGCGGGCTTTTGATCAGACGCAGGTCGTTTAAGATCGGCGAGAGGTCTTTGATGACCGCATTTGGACAGCGCTCCGCGAGAAGCTCAATCACGTTCTGATCCCGCGTCGGCCGCCCATTCCAAGGATCGGCGGCAAGCGCCTTTACGGCGACGCGCAGCGTGTCCTGGCAGGCCAAGCGTCCCTCGGACGGACTGTGCGGCGCGTAGATATTCGCCGTGCAGACGAGATGGTCCGTCAGACAGTCCAGAGAATAGACATCGTCGACGCCCGAAATTCCCTTGAGAAGATCGACGTCCTCGGCGCCCAGCCCGCCGCCCTCGCTCGCGGCGTGTGGATCGCGCGGGGGCAAGTAAAGCGTGGCGCGCCGCTTCGCGCCGTCCATGATCAAATAGCTTTGCGGGACTTCGATCCCGGTCAAATAGTAGAAGTCGTTTGTCTGCCGGAACAGCTCAAATCCCGCGACCGGTCCGGCGCCGTGCAGCAGCGCCATCGCATCGGCGCCGATACGATCGAAGACCCGGTCGCGGCGCTCGATGAACTCGGCTGCGGTCCAATAATTTCTTTTCATGCGTGCTCTCCCGCCAACCCTTGAAAATCTTAACGCCCGCCACGAATTTCGGCGATCCCGGGGCGGCGTTCTCCGACGAACACGGCGATCGGGGCGCCGCCGGTCGTCACCACCAGCCAGGAATGGCCGGCGTACGTGTGCAGGACACGACTGGCTCCGGGCAGGATCTCTCCGTACGACGTTCGCTTGCCGCCGCCTTGCAGCCAGAATAGCTCGACCGTCTTGCCGGTATCGTTGCGAAATTCGACTGACGTGTCCGGCCCGCCGTCCGTCTGCGCCATCGCCTCATCGTTCACTGGGCGTGGATGCAGCGTCACCGGCGTGGGCGCCTTCTTGGGCGCATTGCGGTCCGGCGGCTCCACGCCGAGCAGATGACGCACGAAATAATCCACGCGCCGACGCTCTCCGTAAGAGCCGCCGCCGGTGTGGTCCATCCCCGTAAGCACGAGCAAGTCGAAGTCTTTGTCCTCGAGCATCAAGGCGTCGGTGAGACGCAGCGTCGACTCGGGCGGCACGTTGGAATCCAGTTCGCCCACCATCAGCAGCAGCTTGCCACGCAGTTTGCCGGCGTTCTCGATGTTCGAGCTTTCCTTGTACCACGAGCCGACCGGATACCCCATCCACTGTTCGTTCCACCAGCGCTTGTCGATCCGATTGTCGTGACAGCCGCAGCTGGAGACGCCGACTTTGTAAAACTCGGGATGAAAGAGCAAAGCCCCCGTGGAGTTCTGACCGCCGGCGGATGTGCCATAGATCCCCACCCGTTCGGTGTCGCAATACGGATACTTCGCCGCCACGGCCTTGATCCAGGCGATCCTGTCTGGAAATCCCGCATCCTTGATATTGCGCCAGCAGACATCGTGGAACGCTTTGGAGCGATTACGCGTCCCCATCCCGTCGCTCATCACAACAATAAAACCCTGGTTGGCGAGCGACTGCATCCCGTTGCGCCCACTGAAGCTCTTCTGCACAAACGAGTCTTGCGGCCCCGCATAGATATTTTCCACGACGGGGTACTTCTTCGCCGGATCGAATAGGAAGGGACGCACGATGATTCCCCAGATGTCGGTCTGACCGTCGCGGCCTTTGGCGACAAACGGCTCCGGCATCCGCCATCCGGCCGCGATCAACTCCGAAGCGTCCGCCTGTTCCAAGGCGACGACTGGCGAACCGTCGGCCACGCGGCGCAGCGTGTGCATCGGCGGCAGGTCTACCCGGGAGTAACTGTCGATCAAGTAATTACGGTCGGGAGAGTACTGGACTTCGTGGGTTCCGTTTCCCTCGGTCAGCGGGACCAAATTCGATCCGTCAAAATTGACGCGATAGTGATGGATCAGATAAGGATCTTCCCCGTGATTTTTCCCGCTCGCCGCGAACCAGATCTGCCGGGCGTCGTCATCCACGCGATCCACGGACCGTACGACCCAGTCGCCGCGCGTGATCGGGTTCTTCAAAGCGCCAGCGTTCGTATCGTAAAGATAGAGATGACGCCAGCCGTCTATTTCGGACGCATAAATGGCTTCCGTGCTATCCTTGGGGTAGTAAGTGTAACCGTTGTTGGAGTTGATGAACGTTTGGGCGCGCTCATCGACAACGGTTTTGGCTGCGCCCGTCCGCGCATCGATTTCGAACAACCGAAAGCGCTGGTGTCCTCGGTCGGTGCGCTCGAAATAGAATTTGTCGCTAGAGCCTTCGCGCCACCGGATATCCGTCCCATCCCAGAAATCGATCGTGTCGATTTGGGCCTTGGTCACCGTTCCCGCCTCCGGGCCGAAAATCCACATGTCGAACTTGGAAAGCTCGTCGCCCGGCTGCTCATACTCGTGATGGTGCAGTTCGCCGCGCATATCACCGTTCTTTGGCGACGATTCGACCATATAAACGGGCTTCACCGGCACGTGAGACACGGTGAAAGCGACGATCGTTCGGGAATCCGGCGACCAGCGCAGCATCTCGCTGATGGGATGCTCGGCCGTTCCCTGCGCGCCGAGGGCCTTCTCGGCGCCGCTCTTCGCATCTCGCAACCAGAGATTATTGTCTTTGACGAACGCGATCCATCGCCCATCTGGGGAAGCGTTCTCAGGAGCGCCCCCATCACCGCCTTCAAGACGCGCATCATTTTTCGCCGCGCCCAGCGGCAGCTCCGTTCGGGTCGATTGGGACGTAACGTAACTCATCAAATCGCACTGCCAGATCGTTTGATCGACAGCGAATAGGACAGATTTGCCGTCGTCCGTGAATGCAATCTCGCGAAACGGAAGCCGACCGGCTTCATATGCTTTGCCCCTCACTTTGGATAAGCTGGCGGCGATCTTGTTGTGATCGAAGGCTGCTTTGCGAACTGCGTTAGCCGCATCCACGAGCACGAACTCTTGGCGCGCTTTCGCAAGATCGTTGCGGTACCAGAAGCGCGTATTGTTGGCAAACCAATGGGGCGCGATCTGGGTCTTGTAGACCGGCAGGCGGACGATCTCTTCGTAAGGCTCCTGCCGTGTCAGCAGCGCGGCGTACTCCGCCGGGGTCGGACGATAAGCCGCCGGCGAGCCGGTCGTGCGTGTCGCGGCGTCGGCGCTCACAGTGTTCATGGAAAACCCCGTCGATCCCACCATTAAGCCGGCGCCGCCTACGGCGGCCCGCGTCAAAAATCCCCGTCGTGTGATTCGCTTTTGCATAAGTTAATGAAACCGATCTGGACTGAGAGCGCTAATGTCGATCTTCAGCGCATTTTCGGAAAGGATGTCAGCCAGGATCTCTCCGGTGGCGGGTCCTAAACTGATCCCCATCATGGCGTGTCCCGTCGCGGCGACAAGATTTCGGTATCGGGCAAAGCGGCCGACGTACGGCATGCCGTCGGGAGAGCAAGGGCGCAGACCGCTCCAAACAGGAAGGCTTTGAAAATCGCTCGCAGCGAATTTCGGGAAATACCTTGGCACGGATTCCAAGATCCCATCGACGCGCGGCTGGCTGATCGAAAGATCGAGACCTGTCACCTCCATCGTTCCTCCGATCCGCAATCCCGAGAGCATCGGCGTGACCGCCACGCGCGCCTCCATCAAAATCGAGCACACACGCGGCGTCTGCGGCGGCTCCGGCAGCGTGACGCTGTAGCCCTTTCCCGCCTGCATCGGCAGCCGTATTCCCAGCGCGCGCACCGTCTGCGGCGACCAGGCGCCGCCCGCCAGTACATATTCGTCGGCAATAATCGCCCCGCCGCTGGTCTGTGCGGACACGATGCGGCCTGGCGCGACCGCCCAGCCCGTCACCTCGGTGTTCCACTGGAAGCTCACCCCACCCGCTTCCAGCGCTCTGGTCAAACGCTCGATAAAGATCTGCGGGGTCAAATGGCCGTCCTGCGGAAAGTACACCGAACCGGCAACGTTCATCGTGATCTCTGGGTCCACCTTGGCGGTCTCCAGCGGCGTCAGGACTTTCGCTTCCATGCCGAGCTTGCAGGCCATCTCCGCCGTGTGCGCTTCTTCATGCAATGCGTTCTCGGTCTTGCAGAGCATCAAAAGGCCATTTTTTGTGAAGCCGAAATCGTCGCCCAGGTCACGCGCCAACTCTTGGTAGCGCTGCCGGCTCGCCAGATGCAGATCGCGCAGAATGGGCGCGGAGCTTGCGACGTGAGACGCCGTCGCCGACTTCGCGAAGAGCGCGCCCCAACGGATCAAGTCCAGGTCCAGACGCGGACGGACGTAAAACGGGCTCCGAGGCCGCAGCATCATCTTCGCGCCAAGCGCCACCATCCCCGGCGCCGCCAGGGGAATGAAGTGGCTTGGGACGATCATGCCGGCGTTCCCGAGCGAGCATGAGTCGTGCTCGGGGCCCCCGCGTTCAATAATGGTCACGCGATGCCCCTGCTTCATGGCGTAATATGCCGTGCAGAGCCCGATCACGCCGCCGCCGACCACGCAAATATCTTTCCCCGTGGACATCAGCGAATGCCCTCGCGAAACGGGTCGGCCGGGTCAAAGATCAGGTAAGAATCTGCCGTGATATATGCTAGCCCTGAGATTGTCGGAACGATCTCGTCGCCATGGATGGCCACCGATCCTTCGAATGCCGTTCCCAAGATTCCTTCCTGCCTCCAAATCTCGCCTTCTCCAAGTTTGCCGTCCGCAAAGAGGCAGGCGAGCTTCGCGCTGGTTCCCGTTCCACACGGCGATCGGTCATACGCCTCGCCGGGGCAGAGGACGAAATTTCGGCTTTTTGCCGTATCTGACGGACTAAACAGCTCCACATGATCGATCTCACGCCCATCGCGCCCAGTCACGCCCTGCGCCGCAAGCGCTTTCTGGATCTTGACGGTAAATTCCGTCAGCGCCTTCGCGTTGGCTAGCGTAAGATCCTGTCCATGCTCGTTCGCCAGAAAGAACCAATTGCCGCCCCAGGCCACATCGCCTCGAACGACGCCGTGGCCGTCGACATCCACCGAGACTTGCTTCGTCCAGCGATAGCTCGGAACGTTTTCGACGGAGACTTTTCCCGAATCTTGCAGCGTCGCGGTAACGATACCCACGGGCGTTTCAATCCGATGCCGGCCAGGACCGATCCTCCCCAGATGCGCCAGCGTGGCGACGAGGCCAATTGTCCCATGACCGCACATCCCCAAATATCCGACGTTGTTGAAAAAGATTACGCCCGCCGCGCACAATGGGTCCGACGGCTCCAAGAGCAGCGCGCCAACGAGCACGTCCGAGCCGCGAGGCTCGCAAACCACGGCAGAACGGAACCCGTCATGGGATGCCCGAAAGCGAGAGAGTTTTTCGCCCAGGGAACCGGATCCAAGGTCCGGCCCTCCCGAAATCACGGTGCGAGTCGGCTCGCCTTCGGTGTGGGAATCGATGACGTGGACGGTCTCGCGGACACGATCGGTCATGATAACAGCTACTTTCTTTCTTGTCCCGGCGAATCATCCTGACTTTTCCCGATCAGCGCCTTCGGCCACGTAAATCGAGGCGCGCTAGCGGGATCGTAACCACGCAAATGCGCCTCCGTCCGACGGCGTTTCACCGGAACGTAACGCCATGCGTGATTGGGAAACACCGAGGCGATCAGGGATTCGAGTTCGGGATCGTACGTCTTCAGATCCTCACGCGTGGCGATCACGCGCTTTCCCGGCCCCGCATTGCCATTGCAATCGAAATACGATTGCACGCCTTCCGCCCAGTATTCCTCTCGATTGGTCGCGGCATAAAATCCGTGAAATAATTTTGCCTGCATGGCGCGATCATAACACGACTGCAAACGCGCGGGAAATCCAGGATCGACATGAGGCAGCCCCATTTCAGCAATCGCATGAGCGAACTCATGGATCAGAATGTTTTCCCCGCCATAAGGATCTGCTGGATAATCCAGCAGGTTCTCCTCGCCGCAGCTTACCGCCGGCCGCTCAGGCGTCGGCCCAAGCCCGCGCGCCCGCTTGTCCCAAAAGCTCGCCGGCGTTAAATCCTGATACTCAGGAATCGTGGTCGTCATTTCCGTCGGCGCCTGCACCACGAAATGGACTTTGTTTTTGACCAGCGCCTTTCGAATATCGCCGCGTCCATCGAGCATCGAATCGATCAGATACTTCGCCTCATGCAGCGCATAATCCGAAACATGCTGAGAGCCCAGGATCGCGAAGCCATCGTCCATCAGACACTTCTGATAGAATGGCGATAATCCCAGCGCCTGTTTCACTGCCGCAGGCGGTGGTGAAACGGCGTTTGGGGCCGCATGAGAAAAGCCAGCATCGCCATACAGTAAAACAGCGGCAATCACGATCGCGCGGAGATTCATGGCGGCAATCCGTTTCTGATTCTCCGAGCGTTAGGCCAGCGCCAGCGTGGGAATGGCCGGCCGGTTCGCCAGCCCATGGCGGATAACCTTGAGAACGGCCTCGCGCTCCGCTCCGGCGAGCGGCTGGCGTGGAGCGCGCACCCATTCCGCGCCGAGCCCGCATTCCTGGATGCAGAGCTTGATGTTCTGCACGAACTTCAGCGAGACATCCAGGTGCAGCAGCGGCATATACCAGC
>JAOQAA010000537.1 GCA_025963815.1 Capsulimonas sp. | reverse complement strand
GCGGGCAAGCAGCTGGATTCGCTGCAGCAGATCCTGCCCCAGATCCACAAGGTCGGGCTTCTTTATACGGACGGCGACGCCACCTCGCTCGCCTTTTTGAGCGCCGCCCGGCAGGATGCGGATCGGCTGCACATTGAGATCGTGGCGAAGGCGATGGCGTCCGGCGCGGATCGCAAGGCGGCTCTGGAAGATTTGGCGGGAACGGTAGGCGCGTTCTGGCTGATCGTCGACCCCGCATCGGCCGGGCCGCAGGCGCTTGCCGACACGTTCGAAATCGCGAAGCAGCATAAACTGCCGGTCCTGGGCACATCCAGCGCGAATGTCCACGCCGGAGCGCTGCTGGCTCTCTCCGCGAATTTACAAGACCTTGGCGATGTGAACGCCGAGATGGCGGCGCCTCTGCTGGACGGTTCGGCGCAGGCGGGACAGACCAGCGTGCGCGGCCCCAGACAAACCATGCTTTCCGTTAGCTTGGACACCGCAGCGGAGCTTGGCCTGACAGTCCCGAACTCCGTGCTGCGGCTTGCGGACGAAGTTGTGGACTCCGGCGCGGCGAAGAAATAACTCGAAGTAAATTAGCACAAATCATCATGAACGAAACACGATTAAATATTAAGACGATTTTGAAGAGCAAGCTGGCCCGGCGGCTGGTTCCCATCCTGATGGCCGTAGTGGCCGTCCCGATCGCTATGACGGTGCTGACGGTCGGCCACGTCGCCCGCGAGCAGATCGTGACGATGACCCACACGATGGAGCGGATCAACGGATCCGCCGTGAAGGACGCAGGCAAGCAGTTCCAGCAGGTCGGGCAGGAAACCGTGCGCAGCTCCGGCCGCAAGATGGCGGAGATTTCGCTCCAAGCCGGCCAAAACGTTTCGAAGCAGTGGGAAAAGAGCCAGGCGGATTCGATCGCGAAAACGGGCGACGACTTCGCCCGCGTCACGCAAAACAGCTTTGATGGCGCGATGCGCCAATCGCTTTCCACGAACCGCGATATTCTGAGCGACGTGAACGGCCAGATGGGACGCCTGTTCGCCAGCTCTGCGCGCTACACCCAGGCCCGTGTCGCCGACCGGGTTCAGGCCGCGATGCTCGATCAAAGCAATCGGCAGATGCAGGAGCGGGCGCGGCAGCTCGCACAGCTCACCGAGGTCTACTTGCAGACCAACCAGAACTATCTCGCCCTGACCGCGCAGATGCTCAATGTCTACGACGGTGACCGGGCCGGTGAAAAGGCCGTTCTCGACGCGCTGGTGCGCCGCTTTCCGATGTTCACGCTTGTCAGCGTAATGAGTTTGAACGGCCAGGAGACGGCGATGTCCGTCTCGGATCAGGCCGTAACCGCCTCGGACCTGTCCAATCATTTCAATACGGAATACTTTCGGGCGGGGATGCGGGGTGATACCTATGTCGGTCTGGAGACTCCGTCCCAGTTCGGCCGCGCTCCCGTCCTTCGGCTCGCCGTTCCGGTGGAGCTTTATCGGGGCAAAGTTATCGGGGTTCTCTCGGCGCGCCTTTCTATGGAAGACCTCTGGGACACGATCCGCAATACGCGTATCGGCAAGAACGGCTACGCCTACGTGACTGCCGCCAACGGCGCGGCGCTGCTGAAGGAGCGCCCGACCTCCGCGCAGATGATGCGGCAAGTCGCGCCGATCGAGACGCTTGGGTGGAAATTGGTAGTGGCTCAGCCGAGTGATGAAGTGATGTCGCCTGTGCGGTCGTTCAAGAACGATATCGCACGGAATACGCAGCATTCTCTGCGGCAGATGAACCAGGACATTCATAACTCCTCGGAGATCGCGGCGACGCGTCTCCAGCAGGACGCGGGGCGTCTGCATACGGACACCGCCGCGCAGGTGCGGACACGCACCGGCGAGATCTTTGGCAAGCTTCAGCAAAAGACCAATCAGCAGACGAGCGCCGAGCTGAAGGAGATGCAGGAGGCGATTCGATCACAGGCGGAGCAGGCGCAGCAGGACAATGACCGGCGAATGGCTGCGGCGGCGGGCGCCGCGTCGGCGGAGGTCGCCCGCCGCATTCCGCCGCTCACCGCCAGCGCGCTGCATCTCGCGAGCCAGCGCCTCTCGGTCTTTGCGCTGGCGATTATTTTGATCTCCTGCGCGGTCAGCTGCGTTATCGGCCTCTTCCTGGCGAGCGCGATCCTGCGCCCGATCCTGCGCTTGGCGCAGGGAACCCGGGCGATCGCCCAGGGCGAGCTCGACAAACGGGTGGACGAGCGGGCGCCGGCGGAGATCGGCGATCTCGCGGTGGCCTTCAACACGATGGCCGAATCGCTTCTGCAGAGCCGAACGGAGCTGGATACTGCGGAGGCGCAGCTGGTGCAGTCCGCGAAGCTGGCGTCGCTCGGCACGCTGTCTGCGGGCGTCGCCCACGAATTGAACCAGCCGGTCGCCATTGTCCGCGGCATCTCGCAGCAGCTCCAGGGAGAACCGAATCTTTCTCCGGATGTTTTGGAGGATCTGGCGCTGATCGAAGGCCAGACAGGCCGCATGATGAAGATCATCAAGCACCTGCGCACCTTCTGCCGCGCCGGCGGATACGAGATGGTCCCGGTGACGGTGGATCAAGTCGTCGAGAACTGCTTTATCCTGATCGACGCGCAGCTCAAGGCGCACGATATCTCGGTCAAGCTCGACTTGAAGGCCGGCGAAGGGCAAGTCATGGGCGATGCGAACGAACTGGAGCAGGTCTTCATCAACCTGATCACCAACGCCCGCGACGCCATGGAAGGCCGCAAGGACGGCGAGATCGCCATCCGGTCCTGGTCCGAGAATGACCATCTTTGTATTGAGTTTCACGACAACGGGACCGGTATTCCCGAGGATGTCGCGGCGCATATTTTCGACCCGTTCTTTACCACCAAGGAAGCCGGCAAGGGCACCGGTCTGGGGCTGTCGATCAGCCACGGCATCCTGCAAAAACACAAAGGCCAGATCACGACGCATAACGACGGCGGCGCTGTCTTTACTATCACCCTCCCGCTTTTAGAAGCGGACACCAACGAGCAAGAAAACGAACTGCGGCGGGCGGCTTAAGCTCCGACCGCCCAGAGGATATAGAACCATGGCAAAAGTATTATTAGCGGACGATGAAGAAGCGCTTCGGCTGATGCTGGGCCGTCAGCTCCGGCGCGGCGGGCACGAAGTGACGCTTGCCGAAGACGGACAGATGGCGCTGGAGTTCCTGCAGCAGGGCTCTTTCGACCTAGTCGTCTCCGACATGAAGATGCCCCGGCTTGACGGCATGGGGCTTCTGGAGGCGGCGCATCTGCTCACCCCCGAGACGGAGTTCATCATCCTGACCGGACACGGATCGATGGAGAACGCCGTCGAGGCCTTCAAGACCGGCCGTGTTTTCGATTATCTCCTGAAGCCCCTGGAAGACATTCGGGAGCTGGACGCCGTGGTGACGCGCGCCGTGGAGCGACGTACGCTTCGTTCCGAGAACGGCCGTCTGGTGAATGAACTGGAAGCGCGCATCAGTGAGCTGGAAGCCGCCAAGGCGCAGCTTGCGGATCTGGCGGAGCGCGACGGCCTGACAGGGCTCTTTAACCACAAGACTATTCATCACCGGCTGGAGACTCTTCTGGAGACCATCCCCGATGACACCGTCTCGGTGATGATGCTCGATATGGACGGCTTTAAGCTGATCAACGATACTTACGGTCACCCGACCGGCGACAAAGTCCTGCGGCATCTGGCGCGCTCCCTGGAGGCGATCTGTGGTGAAAAGGGAGTGCTGGGGCGCTGCGGCGGCGACGAATTCATGGTCATCCTTCCATCCACCACCGGGGTAGAGGCGCAGGGCGTGGCGAATGACATCAAGCAGTATCTCGGGCTTCATCCGTTCAAGAGCCCGGACGGGGCGAACCTGCCTGTTCGCCTTTGTTTCGGTGTTGCTGATACCCGCTCGGCGGGATGCTCCGCGCCGAACCTGGTGACTGCGGCGGACACGGCGCTTTACGAAGGCAAGAGCCATGGCGGAGACCAAGTCACGCTCCACCTTCAGCATGTGCTGGAGGGCGTGGATCCATCGCACGGCAAGTTCGAAGTGCTGGACGGTCTGGTGACGGCGATCGACCGCAAAGATCATTACACCAAGCGCCATTCCGAGGATGTGACCGGCTACGCGCTCAAGCTCGTGGACGCGCTGGGGCTTTCCGGCGAGACGTTGGACGCCGTTCGGGTCGCGGGCCTGCTGCATGACATCGGCAAGATCGGCGTCCCCGACAGCATACTGCGCAAGCCAGGCAAGCTCACCGCCGAAGAGTACGAAGTGATGAAGGGGCATGTCACGCTGTCGATGCTGATCATCCACGGTCTGCCGCGCCTCAACGATATCCTCGACGCCGTCTCGCACCACCATGAGCGCTGGGACGGCAAGGGGTACCCCAGCGGCGTCGCCGGGGAAGATATCCCGCTTCTCGGGCGTGTCATGGCGGTCGCCGACGCCTTCAGCGCCATGACGCTCGACCGGCCGTACCGGTCCGGAATGTCCATTGACGACGCGCTTGGGGAGATCGAGCGCGGTTCTGGGTCACAGTTCGACCCCCAGCTGGCGGAACTCTTTATCGAGATTATTCGGGCGCAGGAAGCGCTTCATCAGCAGGCGGCTTAAGCGTGCAAGGGAACAGTATGATTGTCGATATGAAAACAAATGCTGTCCGCCAAGGACGCAGAATGTTATGGGCGGCGCTGGGATTAGCCACCGGCCTTTCGGGAACGGCGGTCCAGGCACAGACGCAGACGCCCAATTCCATTATGGTCGCCAGCGCGGGCGGCGAACGGGACACCTCGGCGGACATGGAGCTTCTGCTCGCCGGCGACATGATGATCGTGACTGCTTCCAAAACGGCCCAGCACATCAGCGATTCGCCCGCCGCCGTTACGGTCATTACGGCCGAACAGATCCAGCAGTCGGGCGCCACAACGATCGCGGAATTGATGCGCTCGGTTCCCGGCGCGGATGTGATGGAGCCGAATAAGAGCCAGGCCAACATTGCGATCCGGGGCTTCAATAACGTTTACTCAAACAAAGTGCTGGTGATGTTGGATGGCCGCTCGGTCAACGAAGATATCGAAGGCAACGTCTTCTGGAACACGGAACCGCTGCTGCTGTCTCGGATCGCGCGGATCGAAGTCGTGCGCGGTCCCGGCTCGGTTCTTTACGGCGCCGACGCATTCGGCGGCGTGATCAACATCATCACCAAGACGCCGATGGAACTGTTAGCTGATGGCAAGCGCACGTCCGCGACGGCGGCGTACGGCGAGCACACCAGCACGTTTATCGAGGCGGCGAATACGCAGGGCAAGATCGGAGATTGGGCCGTCACGGTGGGGGCGGGATATCATGGGAGCAAAGGCTTTGGGGATCGTCAGCCAGACAAGGTCCGAGATAGCTTCAGCACACCGATCCTGACGGTCGACGCGCAAAAAGAGACCTCGCGCGGCTCGCTGGCGTTCTCCGCCAGTAACTCGGACGCTAAGGCCGATCTTTCCGTGCAAACCAACGTCGAGGATGGAAATTGGCATACGAATTCGTTTACGCTCACATATAACGAGGACAAGGGGCCGAACCCGATTATGGCGCGGATCTATCGCAATTCGCTGCAATTGAAAGGCAGTGAATTTGATCTCGACGCCCGGATTGTCAATGTCGACTTGCAGCAGCAGCGCCAGATTTCCGCCAGACATCAGCTGCTTTACGGCGGCAGCTACCGTCAAGGCGAGTTCCAAGCGACGCCGACTGGATCGGGGCGACACTCAGAAAACCTCGCCAGCGTGTTCATCCAGGATCAAATTCTGATCGATTCTAGGACGAACTTATTCGCAGGCGTGCGCTGGGATAACAATTCTGTCTATGGATCGCAGGTCTCGCCGCGCCTCAGCGTCGTGCGTCATCTTCCAAAGGAGCAGACGCTTCGGCTTTCTTACGGAACGGCATTCCGCGCTCCGACGCTTCTGGACACATTCGTCAATTACTCCTCACCGCTGCTGCCAGGAGTGAACCTCAATATTATCGGCAACACCGGACTGAAGCCGGAAAAGGTTTCCAGCTTTGAAGCGGGATACCGCAAAGATCTGGCGACGGGGTATGTGGGCCTCAACTTGTTCTACAACGACGTGACGGATCTCATTGGCAACACCGTGACCCAGTACGCTCCGGCTCCCTATCCCGCTGGTATTCCCACGACCGTCCAATGGGTCAAACAGGGGCAGGCGCGAGCGGTCGGCTTTGAATTGGAAAGCGGCTTTTCCCTGCCGCATGGGGCTCACGGCCTGTTCAACTACGCCTTCCAGAATGTGACGTATCAGAATGGAGAGCAGGTCATATACTCGCCGCGCCACAAGATCAATTTGGTTCTGAATACCGATGAGCGCCGGCGTGTGACCGGATACCTTGCCGCTCACTTTGTCGGCGCGTCTTCCGATCCGCCGACGACGCTCCGTGCCTACACAACAGTGGACGCCAGGATTGGGTATCGCGTGGGTGGACTGACGAATCCCTGGAGTGTATCGCTCGCCGCGACGAATTTGCTGGACGATCGGCATTCGGAATATGTGGACTCGCTCAGCGCCATGGCCCCCAGCAAAAGCGCCGAAGCCCAGCGGCGCACTCTTTGGTTCCGTGTGGACGGTAAATTCTAATATCAGCCTAGAATTGGATTTAACATAGGAAAACGATGGTTATCGACATATCAAAAACGAATGCGGCGGGGCGCCGCAGAATGCTTTGGGCGGCGCTGGGATTAGCTTCCGGCCTTTCAGGCGTGACGGCGCAGGGGCAAACTCCGAACTCCATCATGGTCGCTAGCGCGAGCGGCGATCGCGATACTTCGGCGGATAACGAACTGCTGCTCGCTAGCGACGCCATGATCGTCACCGCGTCCAAGACCGCGCAGAGTATCACCGACGCGCCCGCCGCCGTTACGGTCATTACGGAGGAGCATATCCAGCAGTCGGGAGCAACGAGCATTGCCGAGCTTTTGCGCTCGGTCCCTGGCGTGGATGTGATGGAGCCGAACAAATCGCAGGTCAATGTTGCGATCCGTGGATTCAACGGCGTTTACGCGAACAAAGTGCTGGTCATGGTGGATGGCCGTTCGATCAATATCGATATTGATGGCAACGTTTTCTGGAATATGGAGCCGCTGTTGTTATCTCGGATCGCTCGCATCGAAGTGGTGCGTGGTCCCGGCTCGGTGCTCTACGGCGCCAACGCCTTCGGGGGCGTCATCAACATCATCACCAAAACGCCGCAGGAACTTCTGGCGACGGGTAAGCGCACGTCGGCCACGGCGGCGTACGGCGAGCATTCCAGCACGTTCATCGAGGCGGTGAACACACAGGGCAAGGCGGGTGATTGGGCGATCACGGTCGGGGCGGGTTACCATGGGAGCACTGGGTTCGGCGAGCGCCAGACGGGCCATGTTCGTGACAGTTCACGGGTTCCGATCCTCACGCTGGATGCGCAGAAGCAGCTTCCGCGTGGATCTCTCACGTTCGCCGCGGCCAACTCCGACGCCGTAGGGGACCTGTCCATGCAGATAACGGCTGTGGACGCCAAGTGGCGCACTAACTCATTCACACTGACCTATAACGAAGACAAAGGGCCAAATCCAATTATGGCCCGAGTGTACCGCAACTCACAAAGCGTCAACGGAAGCGGCTTCGACTTTAAGGGACAGATCCTCAATGCCGAGCTGCAGCAATCACGTCGTTTGACGGATCGCCACCAGCTGCTTTACGGAGCAAGTTATCGCCATGCGGATTACAGTACGACGTTGACGGGAAAAGATACGCATGGGCAGGATCTTTCCGGCATGTTTGTTCAGGATCAAGTCGAGATTGACGCCGTGACGAACCTATTCGCCGGCGTGCGATGGGATCGCAATCCGCTTTACCCCGCGCAAATCTCGCCCCGCCTCAGCGTCGTGCGCCATCTGCCGAAGGATCAGACCGTGCGCTTGTCTTACGGCACGGCGTTTCGTGCTCCGACGCAAATCGATACCTACCTGGAGTTGTCGATCCCGCTAGCTCCGGGAATCGATCTTCGCAATATCGCCAATACTCACCTGAAGCCGGAAAAAGTATCGAGTTTCGAGGCGGGGTATCGGCGGGACTTTTCAGGGGGCTATGTCGGCCTCAATCTGTTTTACAACGACATTACGGATATT
>JAOQAA010000530.1 GCA_025963815.1 Capsulimonas sp. | reverse complement strand
CGGGGCGCTGGGGACGATTGTTGTCCGGTCCGGAATCGAAGCGCGGGACGGTAGAGGGAACGCGGTCGAAGCGTCCGTTGCCCTTTCCTTGGAAGCGGTCCTGGCCGTTTCCGCCCTGGGGCCGGTCGAAACCGCCCTGCGGGCTGTCGGCGAGGCGGCCGCTGCTGACTTCGTCAAGCTCCGGCGCGAACTGCGTGCCGTACCCGCACAGCGCCAGCGCGCGGCCGACGGCGCCGGTTTCGGCCTTTTCAATATAATCGCCGAACCCCTTGATATCTTCTTTCTTGGTGCCCATCGCCATCAATCGGCCCTCGGCGTTATAGATCCTCGCGCGGAAGATCGCATAGTTCTTGTCGGAGTCGATTGTGATCGGCTCGGTCTCGATTCCCCAGTCCGGATGCTCGCTCCGGAACCATATCAAACGGGCCGATACCGGAAGATAGGATCGGCCTCCCTGCACTTTGATCAAATGCCGATTCGGATCAAACGTCATTACTTTGCTCCTTAAACCTGGTCAACAATCATCTCATGGCGCCTTGAAAGTGTAGTTTTTCATTCAAACACCTGTTCGACTAACAGAGATATTTTACCATAATCTAGTATCGATGTCAAACTTTTATTAATTATTTTTGTGTCTACGAATATCAACAATAGTGAACGCTGTGCTTAACAAGGATTTAACGAAAACAGTCGCGTTGACATACCCACATATCATATGAGATAATCCCGGTGCGTTGATGAACTAGCAAAGGTCGGCTCGCCATAAGGCGTTCCGGCATGGCGCGTTCCGGAGGTGTCCGGTCCGCGTGCAACCCAAACCTGAGGAGGAGACCATTTGCGAAACACACAAACGACGCACGTGACTCGGAGCGTATCTGGACAAGCAATGTCCGGCGCAGTCGATTCCCACACGTGCGCAAACTCGAAAGCGACCCGGAGAAAGACTTCCGCTCGCTCAATTTCTTATCTCGCCGTCGCTGGAGTATTTGCGACGGTGACGCTGCTGAGCCCGTTCGCAGTCCTGGCGCAGAACGCGCCCGTTTCGGATTCTACGGCGCAAGGCGCTCCCGATCCCGCCGCTGGCGCGGAGACGTCCACCGTTCTCGTGACGGATGGCGCTCAGCCCGCGAAGATCTTCCAAACAGTCGGCCGCACTGTCGCGGACGCGCTGCAAGACCTTAAGATCACCCTCAGCTCCAGCGACAAAGTCGCTCCCCCGCTCACCGCTTCCGTGACCACCGGCACGCCGATCACGATTATCCGTGTCCGCACGGAGAAGCAGACCGAAACTGCGGCGGTCCCTTACAAGACCGTCTTCCGTATGAGCAAGGATGTTGCTCCCGGTCGGATCGTCAAGGGCTCCCACGGGCGTCCGGGCGTTCTCACCAAGACATTCCTCGCGACTTACCGGAACGAACGTCTGACAAGCCGCAAGCTCGTCTCCAAGGTCGTCACAACGCCGGCGCAGAACGAAGAAACCCTCGGCGGCGTCCGGCAAGTCGCACGCGCGCTTCCGTCGCGCGGCGGCTACCAGCGTCTGCGCATGATCAATATGGTGGCGACCGGTTATTCGCCGCATGAAGGCAATGGACGCGGCATCTGCGCCACGGGAATGCGCGCCGGCTACGGCGTCGTGGCGGTCGACCCCCGCGTGATCCGTCTCCACTCCCGTCTTTACATCGAAGGCTACGGTTACGCCGTCGCCGGAGACACGGGCGGCGCCATCAAGGGATGCCGCGTGGACCTCGGCCATAATACATTCCGCGAAGCCAACAATGTTGGCCGCAAGCATGTCAAAGTCTGGGTGCTCGACAGCCCCCACTAATCCCTTTGACAAAGTCTAGTACGAACGCAAGAATAGCCCCGGCGACTCGCCGGGGCCTTTTTTCTGTCCGCCGCCGTGAGCCATTTCTCAGCATCAGGTACAATGCCCTCATGAATCTTTCCAGCCCCGCCGTCGTTTCCGCGCTTTTAAAGCGTCACGAACTGCGCCCCCGCCGCCGCTTCGGCCAGAACTTCCTCATCGACGCCAACATGCTCGCCAAGATCGTCGCCGCCGGCGGGATCGGCCCCGGCGATCAAGTCCTGGAGATCGGCGCCGGCCTCGGCGTTCTGACCCGCGCCCTCGGCGAGACGGTCACCCCGGACGGTCGCGTGGTGACCGTGGAGATCGACCGGGACTTGCTGCCGGTCCTCGAAGAAACCGTCGGGCCGTTGACGCAAGTCAGCGTCGTCTCCGCCGACGCTCTGTCTTTAGACTGGCCTGTCTTCCTGCGCGCGCAGTTTTCGGGCGACAAGCCCGTCCACACCATCGCCAATATCCCCTACAACATCACAACGCCTTTGCTGACGACAATGGTCGAGAACAAAGACCGTATCAAAGTGATCGTGCTGTTGGTTCAGAAAGAAGTCGCCCTGCGCCTCGCCGCCAAGCCCGCGACATCCGACTACGGCTCGCTCAGCGTCTACGCCCAGTATCATTCCAAGGTGGAGATCATCGCGACCGTCTCCCGCCGCGTCTTCCTCCCGGCCCCCGATGTCGATAGCGCCATCGTCCGACTCACGCCCTACACCGATCCGCCAATCCGCGCTCAGGACGAGCCGACCTTCTTCGCCGTCGTCCGCGCCGCCTTCGGCCAGCGCCGCAAAGCGCTGCCCAACGCCCTGACAGGCGATCCGGCGTTAGGCTGGGATCGAGACAAGGCGGCAAAGGCGCTCAGCGCGGCGGGGATCGATCCGCAGAGGCGAGGAGAGACATTATCAGTGGCGGAGTTTGTGAAATTGGCGGATGCAGGCCTATAAATACGCACTCGCGTTTGCCGCCCATTTGATGTACAATGGCAATATCTCGGCCGATTGAAGGCCGAACATCACCGGGCATCGCCCGAATCCTTACACTGGCCCGCGTTAGCCATCAAGACGCAGTGGAATGGGATCCTATGTTGTTGTTAGCGAATACGAAAGCCTCGACCGAGCTCTGATCGAACTACGAAAACGCGTACGGCGCGAGAACAATCGTCCTCGGCACAAGCGGCGTTATGACTATTACGAAAAGCCGAGCGAATTGAAGCGCAAGCGTAAGCAAGCGTCGCGAACTCGCCTCATGTCATGGCAATATGTTGAGCTTGGGGTCTTAGAGGCATTGTAAAAAACGGATAGCCCACCGGCAATGCCGGTGGGCTATTCCCATCTATCCTCTTAAATGTCGGGAACGCTCTCCCACTTTTTCGACTCCGCCGCCTTCTCCACCGTTTCCAAGATCACGTTGTTCACATAGCCATCATAGAAGTTCGGCGAGGGCATTTCGTCCTTGCCAAGCGCCGTGAATACGTCAAACAAGAAGTTGATGAAGCTGTGCTCGTAGCCGATGTTGTGGGCGGTGGGCCAGTAGTGGCCGCTGTAGGGGTCCTGACCGCTGGTGACGCTGACGGTTCGATATCCGAAGGTGCCGGCGTGGGTGTCTTCGGTGTAGATGTTCAGCTCGTTTGGGCGCTCCATGTTGAACTGGACGCTGCCCTTGCTGCCGTTGATCTCGAACTGGTTGTAGTTCTTGCGGCCAAGGGCGAAGCGTGAGGCTTCGAACGTGCCGAGGGCGCCGTTATTGAAGCGGGCGAGGAAGAGAGAGGCGTCTTCGACGGTCACTTCGCCCATGACGTCGGAGGCGACGCCGCCCATGCGATCGTCGGTCGCGGCGAGTTCCGGACGCTGTTTGACAAAAGTTTCCATTACGGACGAAACTTCGGAAATTTCGCCGACCAGCCAGCGGGCGGTATCGACAAGGTGCGCGTTGAGGTCGCCGTTGACGCCGCTGCCCGCGAGGTCTTTGCGCAGTCGCCAAACGAGCGGGAAGCTGGGATCGACGATCCAGTCCTGAAGGTAAGTGGCGCGCCAGTGGTAGATCTTGCCGATCGCGCCTTCGTCAATGAGCTGCTTCGCCAGCGTGATTGCGGGCATCTTGCGATAGTTGAAATAGATGGCGTGTTTGACACCGGCCTCGCGGACGGCGTCGTACATTGCTTTTGCCTCCTCGGCGGTGTTGCCGAGGGGCTTTTCACAGAGGATCGTCTTGCCGGCCCTGGCGGCGGCGATGGCGATCTCGGCGTGCAGATTGCCGGGAACGGCGATATCGATGATGTCGATGTCGTCGCGGGCGATCAGCGTGCGCCAATCCGTCTCATATCCCTCCCAGCCCATGAGGCCGGCGGCGCGCTGGACGCCGGCCTCATTGCGGCCGCAAATGGCCTTCAAAACGGGTTTGACTTCAAGCTCTTCGAAAAACCTGCCGACCTGGCGGTAGGCGTTCGAGTGGGCCTTGCCCATGAACTTGTAGCCGATCAACCCCACGTTCAATGTCTTTTGCGGCATGTAAGGATCCCCTGACGGATTTTCGCGCGACTACTGGCCCAGATAGTTGACGATCTTGGCCTTCGTGCGCAGCTGCTGCAGGTACGCCGGGACAACAGCCGCGAGCTGCTGCTGCTGAGCCTGCTTGTTCGCCGCGTCGTAGAGCGGCTTGTCCGCGGGCGTCGGATCCGTGCTGGTGCTGTCGGCCTTGATCAAGTGGAGGCCATAAACGGACTTGACCGGCGTGGCCGTGACTCCGCCCTTTTTCAGCTTGAGCGCCGCCTGAAGGAAGCCCGGATCGAAGCCGGTCTGCGCGTTGATGATGCCCAGATCGCCGCCCCGTTCCTTGTTGTTCTGGTCCTCGGAGTACTGCTTCGCGAGGTCTTCGAACTTCTTACCGGCTTTTAGTTCGGCCTGGATCTTCGTGATGAGTTCCTGGGCTTCGGCTTCTGTGTGCGGCTTGGCGTCCGGCGCGCCCATCGGGTTCTGCGTCAGGATCAAGATGTGGCGAACGTGCACCGACGGGGTGGGCTTGAAGTTGCCGCCGGCAAGCTTTTCGGCGAGCACGCCGATGCGAATCCGCTCCTTGAGGTCGGCCAGGGTCAGGTGGTTCTGATCGAGCAGGTCTTCCAGCGTGCGTGTCGGATACTGCTGCTTGATCTGCTGCCGCGCTTCCGCGACGCGCGCCGCCATCTCGGTGGGAGAGACGGTGATTTTTTTCTTCTTGGCTTCCTGAGTGATCAGAAGGTTGCTGATGAGCTGATCGGCCACTCGGGCGCCGTCCATTTTGAGCGCCAGGGTGGAGACCTGTGACGTAGTGATCTTTTCGCCGTTGACGGTCGCGGCGACTCCGGGAGGAGCGACGAGATGCTTCGGCTTGGGTGGCGCCGGAGCGGGAGCGGACGGCGGCGGAGGCATGGGCGGTCCCGGATTGGCGGGCGGCGACGGCGGCATTTCGTTTGTTGCCGGCGGCGCGGGCGGCGCCGGGTTTGCCGGCGTGGCGGGAGTCGTTTCGGCGGGTGCGGTGTTCGCCGGCGGGGCCGGCGGAGCGGGATTATCGTTTTGAGCGAACGCCCCGGTGGAGGCGACGCCGAGCATCATGGCGACGGCTGCGGTCCAGGGAGAAAATCGGCGTTTCAAGTCAGGTGGACTCCTTTCACATTCAAGGGAATGCGCGTCCCTATGTTACACGATATGAAAAGGAGCGTCAAGAGTTTTCCTGTAGAATTGCTGGGATTTGTACTGTATTGTATGGGATTTGCGCCCCATCCCGCATTCATCTGCGGAATAGGGCGTGGAAGGCGCTTTAGATCAGCGCCGGAGTCGCAGGCGCGACGCGACGCGACTGCTCCAAATAGACGCTGAGGACGGCGATGTCGGCGGGCGTGACGCCAGGAACGCGGGAGGCCTGGCCGAGGGTGGCGGGGCGCACGCGCTTCAGCTTTTCGCGGCCTTCCGTGGAGATCGCGCGGATCGGAGCGTAGTCGAACGCCTCGGGAATGGCGACATCTTCCCGGCGGCTCGCCGCGATCACTTGTTCCTGCTGGCGTTTGATATACCCGTCGTACTTCACCTGAATCTCGACCTGCTCGGCGATGATCGGCGGGACTACCGGGCCGGCTGAAAGAACCTCCAGGCCGCCATAGCGCATCTCTGGCCGGCGCAGAAGCTCTTCGAGCGACGTTCGCTGGCTAATCGGCGCGAGGCCGAGCGATGTGAGCTGTGCGTTGTGCGCGCCCGTGAGATAAGTGGTGCGCAGGCGCGCCTTTTCGACTTCCACGGCGTCGCGCTTTTCCTGGAACCGTTCCCAGCGCTCGTCCGGGACGAGGCCGGCGGCGCGTCCGAACTCGGTCAGGCGCAGATCGGCGTTGTCCTGGCGCAGCAGCAGACGGTGCTCGGCGCGGGAGGTGAGCAGGCGATAGGGTTCGTCGGCGCCCTTGGTCACGAGATCGTCGATCATCACGCCGATGTAGGCCTCGGAGCGCTTCAAGACGAACGGATTGCGTCCGAGCGAGCGCAGCGCGGCGTTGGCGCCGGCCATCAGGCCCTGCGCGCCAGCTTCTTCGTAGCCCGATGTGCCGTTGATCTGTCCCGCGAGAAACAGGCCGGGCAGACGCTTTGTCATCAAGGCATGGGTGAGTTCCGTCGCCGGCACCGCGTCGTATTCGACGGCGTAGCCGGCCTTCAGCATTACGCACTCTTCCAAACCGGGAATGGTGTGGAGAAATTCCAGTTGGACTTCGGCGGGAAGGGAGGTGCTGGTTCCCTGGACGTAGATGGAATCCGTGTCCCAGCCTTCTTGTTCCAGAAAGACCTGATGGCTCTCGCGCTGGCTGAATTTGACGATCTTGTCTTCGATGCTCGGGCAGTAGCGCGGCCCCAGTCCTTCGATATGCCCGCCGTACATCGCTGACCGGTGCAGGTTCGCTTGGATTACATCGCGGGTCTGCGCGTTCGTATAGGTCAGCCACGAGGGGAGGAGGCCGTCGATATTGACGGCGTCATGCATAAAGCTGAACGGCGGCGAATCGGGCTCGGACTCGATCGGCTGAGTCTTCGAGAAGTCGATCGTCTTTTTGTCAATGCGGGGCGTCGTTCCCGTTTTGAGACGCACGGTGGGGAAACCCAGCCCACGGATGGTGTCCGAAAGCGCGACCGAGGGCGCTTCGCCGGTCCGTCCGGCGGGAATGCGCTGGTCGCCAATGTGGATCATGCCACGCAGGAACGTCCCCGTGGTGATGACGACGCTCGGCGCGCGCAGCACTTCGCCCGTATGCGTGCGCACTCCAGCTACGACGCCGTTCTCAATCACCAGATCGTCGGCCGCGCCCGCCAAAAGATCGATATTCTCCGTCGCTTCCAAAGTGGCGCGCATTGTCTGTGAATAAAGTTTGGTGTCGCACTGTCCGCGCAGGGCCTGGACGGCTGGTCCCTTGCCCGTATTCAGCATACGGATATGCGTGAGCGTTCGGTCGGCGTTGATGCCCATCTGGCCGCCCAGCGCGTCGATCTCGCGCACGAGATGACCTTTCGCCGGACCGCCGATGGAGCAGTTACACGGCATCAGGGCCACTTTGTCCAGATCCAGCGTCAGCACGGCCGTTCGCGCCCCGCCCCGCGCCGCCGCCAGCGCCGCCTCCGCGCCGGCATGTCCGGCGCCAATGACTATCACATCATAATCGTTCATAAGTGTTGCTCGATTGGAGGCCCTCACCCCCCGGCCCCCTCTCCCAATTCTGGGAGAGGGGGAGTCAGAGTTTTTGAGTTTAAGATCTTAAAAACATAATCTCTATCTTAAATCTGGCTCCCCTTCTCCCAGAATTGGGAGAAGGGGCTGGGGGATGAGGGCCATCCGGATTCCTACTCTATGATACCTGTTTCCGTCCAGATCGCCAATCCGCTTTGACAAACCGGCCTTCTTGGGGTACACTATCGCTGTTAGTTTCAATCCACCGCTAGCTTCTTTCCCAATTAAAGCCCGGGAGAGGTTCAACTCTCCGTACAGAGGCCAGCAATTTACTACGACCGGGGACATGTTGCCTCGCTTTTCTTGCGCCGGTCGATTACTGTGAGTGGAATGGGACTCGCTTGCCGCCATGTCGCCATCTGAGGCGGAGCGCGGCCTTCCTCCACACGACCGGAGGAGAAAAGGACCACTTTTTGCAAACTTTTTCAGAGCTTCCCTTGTCGGAAACCCTGCAGCGCAACCTTGCCGCTGCCAGCCATGACGTACCTACCGAAATCCAGCAGCTTTCCCTGCCCGCGGCCCTGACCGGCGGCGACCTGATCGCCTGCGCTCAGACCGGCGGCGGCAAGACCGCCGTTTACGCGCTCACCATTTTGAACATCCTGTCGCAGTCCGAAGGCGCGGGACACAGCCACCCGCGTGCGCTGATCCTGGTTCCGACCCGCGAACTCGCGGTTCAAGTCGAGAACAACTTCGCACTGTACGGCAAGGGCACCGGCCTTCGCGGCGTCGCCATCTACGGCGGCGCGGGTATGGGCCAGCAGATCATGCGTCTGCGCCGCGGCGTCGATGTCATCATTGCCACGCCTGGTCGTTTGTTCGACCATATGGAGCAGGGGAATGTCGACCTCTCGAAGGTCTCCATTCTCGTACTCGATGAGGCCGATCGCTTGCTGGACATGGGCTTCATGCCCCAGGTCAAGCGGATCGTCTCCACCATCCCCGACGAAGGCCGGCAGACCATGCTGTTCTCCGCGACGATGGACGGCGATGTCGAGAAGCTGGCCCGCGCTTATTTGACCGATCCCGAGATCGTCAACGCGCAGCCTCGCTCCACGGCGGTTTCGCTGATCGAGCAGATCGTTCACCGCGTTACCCAGCATGAGAAGGGCGACCTGCTCATGACGCTTCTGGGCGAAGCCAAGGAAGTCGAAGGCGGCGCGCTGGTCTTCACCCGCACCCGTCACGGCGCCGACCGCCTCGACCAGATCCTGGCCGAAGCCGGTATGCGCAGCGGATGTATCCATGGCGATATCTCACAGAACCAGCGCGAGCGCGTTCTGGCTCGCTTCCGCGCCAAGCGCATCGATGTCCTGGTCGCGACCGACGTCGCCGCTCGCGGTATCGACGTCCCGCACATCACGCACGTCATCAACTACGATGTCCCGGTCTGCGCCGAAGACTACATCCACCGCATTGGCCGCACCGGCCGCGCGGGCCGCTCCGGCAAGGCGTTCACCTTCGTGACACACGGCGACACTGCTCAGCTGCGCGCGATCGAAAAGCTCGTCGGCCAGCGCCTCGACCCGAACCCGCCCTCGGCCGATGAAGGTCGCCGCAGCAGCGGTGGTCGCGGTCGCTTCGGTGGCGGCGGCGGCGGCAGAAACTTCCGCGGCGGCGGCTACGGCGGCAATCGCAGTGGCGGCGGCGGTGGTTACGGTGGCGGCAGTGGCGGCGGCTTCGACCGCGGCGCCTCACGCCGACCTCGCTAAGCACAGATCCACGAAAACCGGTCCGGCATCCGCCGGGCCGGTTTTTGCTTGACAATTCCCCATTTCTGTCCCCATAATGAGAGACAATGTCAGTATCTGTTATCATCCCTGCGTTCGATGAAGAGCTTCGGCTTCCCGCTACGCTGACCGCCACGGCGGAGTACTTCCAATCCCTCGGCGAGGAATACGAAATCTTAGTGGTGGACGACGGCAGCCGGGACCGAACGGCGCAGGTCGTGGCCGACTTTGAAAAGGCGCATCCGCAGTATCCTGTCCAATGTCTGTCGTACGGCGGCAATCGCGGCAAGGGCTACGCCGTGCGCTACGGGATGCTGCGCGGCATCTACGAGCGGCGCTTGTTCTGCGACGCCGACCTGGCGACCCCCGTGGAAGAGTACGCGCATGTGGTGGCGGCGATGGAGCGGGACGGCGCTCAGGTCGGGATCGGCTCGCGTCCGCTGCAGCAGTCCAATCTCATGGTCCAT
>JAOQAA010000526.1 GCA_025963815.1 Capsulimonas sp. | reverse complement strand
ATCGTGGAGATTGCCGCCACTTCAGGACGGCGATTTCGCGGCAAAGTCTTTATCGACGCCGGATACGAGGGCGACTTGATGGCGGCGGCCGGTGTGCGCTACCGGATCGGCAGGGACAGCGCCGAAGAGCACGACGAGCCTCTGAACGGCATTCGCTTCATGGTCAAGGGGGTGGATCGTTACTACAACGAGGACGAGTATCGCGGCGTCGATCCCTATATCACGCCCGGCGTCCCGAAGAGCGGCTTTATCTCGGGCATCGAAGGGGTGTTCGACGGAAAAGAAAAGCTCGGTCAGGCGGATCACCGCTTGCAGTCGTTCAATTATCGCTTGTGCATGACGAACGATCCCGGCCGTCGTGTGTACATCAGCAAGCCTCAGAACTATGACGAACGGCTATACGAAATCTTGTTTCGACTCTACGCCGCCGGGCAGACATCTTCGTTCAGCACACAGCCCATGCCGAATAATAAAACCGACTCCAACGCCAAAGGGGCGATGAGCTTCGACTTTATCGGCGGCGATTCTTCGCTGGCTGGCCATTGGAACTACAGCGAAGCGGACGACAAAACCCGCCGCAAGATTGTCGCCGCCCATCGCAATTACCAGCAAGGCCTGCTCTGGACCCTGCAAAACCATCCGCGCATTCCCGCCTCTACTCGTAACGAGATGGGCAAGTGGGGGCTCGACGCCGAAGAGTTCGAGAGCAACGGCCACTGGCCCTATCAACTCTATGTCCGCGAAGCGCGCCGTATGATCGGCCAGACCATGGTGACCCAGCACCATGTCCAGCGAAAGCCTGGTTATGATGTCGCTGACTCGATCGGCCTCGGTTCGTATTCACTCGACTCGCACATCGTCCGCCGCGTCGTCGTGGACGGTAAGATCCAGAATGAAGGCGGCTTTTACGTCTGGTGGACGACACCTTACCCGATCCCTTACGGCGCGGTCACTCCAAAACGCACCGAAGCAACCAACCTGCTCGTCCCAGTCACTCTCTCAGCCACCCACGCCGCCTTCGGCAGCTTCCGTATGGAGCCGACCTATATGATTCTCGGCCAAGCCGCCGCTACCGCCGCCGCCCTCGCCATCGACCGCAAGTCCGCTGTGCAGGATGTCGACTACACCGCCCTCAGCCAGCGACTCGCCGCCGACGGCCAGGTGCTCACCGCGCGCCGTCCGCCCGCAGCGTAGAAACAATCTGCTCCAGTATCTCAAAAAATCCTCACGCCTCATAAGGGCGTGAGGATTTGTCATTTACGACAGAACCATTTTTGTTCCAAAATAATATATTGACATATTTTCTTTTTGGTGTTATATTGGTTCAGGCGATGGCGAGTCCTGACAGAGTAGTCCCTCTTATATTCACTCTGTTTGGATACAATCCAAAATTGATCCATCGTTATTGCCAAAAACTGGCGTCACATCGTCGTCGATCGCACACTGCATCAAAGGATTTGGAAATGAAAAACTCACATTCGTCGCACAAAGGTTATTTCGGATTTACTTTAATTGAACTACTTGTTGTTATCGCTATTATCGCGATTCTTGCTGCCATCCTGTTTCCCGTTTTCGCCAAGGCGCGCGAGAAGGCCCGTCAAATCTCCTGCGCTTCCAACCAGCGACAGCTCGGCCTTGGTCTTCTGCAATATGTTCAGGACAACGACGAATCCTTCCCATACGGATATAAGGACCTGAATTTTACCAACAACTGTGGCGGTTGGGCTCAGCCGATTTACCCCTATGTCAAATCGGTCGAGTTGTATCGGTGTCCTAACGATCCTAGTTCGTACAGCACCAACGATGGCCGAATTTGGAAGCCTGTTTCCTACGCTATCAACAACTCACTTATCGCCGATGGCAACGCTGGTACCGGCGTTATGCTTGGCGCCAAGCTGGCGCAGATGTCTTCGCCTGCTGCAACGGTAATGCTTTGCGAAGCGTTCGGAGACACCATGGATATCGCGAACACGAGCCGCGTTCAGCCGGACTACTCTGTTTCCGCAACCATGGACAAACAGTTTTGGGGCGGAAGCGCAGGGGGCAATGCAAATTACGCCACCGGAAACCCGGTCGGGCAGACTTTGAATCTGCATAAAGGAACTGCTGGTATTCACACCGATGGCTCCAACTATCTGGCGTGTGATGGTCACGTGAAGTGGCTGAAGGCCTCCCGGATCTCTCCTGGAAAAGATGCAGCGGCCGCCACGGATCCTGAGAACAATACGACTGCCGAGCGCGCCGCTGGAACGAGCTATCTGAACGTGAACGGCGGTGGTTCGGGCAGCGCCACGATGACATTCAGTAAGATCTAAGAGCGATTCTATCGTCCGCCTCCCTGCGCTGCGGTTCACAGGAGGCGGTTTTTTCGCCAGCATTGAACCCGAGTATAAAACTCAGGCCTTGGGAGCCTCCAGTTAGTCGTCCGTTCCGAACGAAGGTAATGAGCGATCGATTGCCGGCATTTGCGTCCGGGACCGCTTACCCACGGGGTGGCTAGCGCGCAGCGTTCCCAAGGCCCGGATTTTACACCCGGGTTCTTATGCCTCCCAGCATCTTTCAAAGGTATTATCTTTTTCATGACAGCATTTACAGGTTCCGCGCGCGCCCTCGGCATAGCGTTCGCTCTTTCGTGTTTTGGAGCATCTGCCCACGTTTACGCTCTCACCCCGAACGCCCCCGCGCAGGTGATCGCCGCCGGCTTGCGTATTTCCGTCAGTGCGGTCGACTTGGGAGCGTTTCACATCGTCGCCAGCGCTGCGGATGCGCCGGAACCGCCGGCCAGCCCGTTCGTTGTGGAAAATCAGCCATGGCCCAAGGCCGCCGTTCAGCGCGGGAAGCTGGGGGATGTTACCGTTCGCACTCCGGAAGCCGTTCTGCATCTCGACCCTGATGGCGTTTTCACGATCCGTGACGCGAAAAATGCAAGTCTCATACGCAGTGGACGCATCACGGCGACTTCCATGGGGATGACGCTGGCGCTGTCTCACGGAGCTGACCAGCGTCTGTATGGCGCAGGCAACAAAGACTGGAATTTTAGCGGGGATTTGACGCATCCTTCGGGAACGCAAATCACTCACAACGGCGTCACGCGTATCCCCTTCTTATGGTCCACCGGTGGATACGGAGCGCTGATCGCCAACAATCAAAGCGGGATTTCCTGGGCCGACACGGCGGACACGCTGACATGGCAGGTACCGGGCGCGTCGCTCAATTCCTATCTGATCGTCTCCAGCAAAGGCGGCTATGGCCTGCTGGATGCTTATTCCCGACTGACTGGGCGCGCGCCGATTCCACCGCGCTGGACATTCGGCTTTATGCAGAGCCGCTGGGGATATCAAAACGCCGCCGACATTCAGGACAAATGGAAGCAGTTCCGGGATCGCAAAATCCCGGTGGACGCCTTTGTCTATGACTACGACTGGTTCAACGACGATTGGTCGTTCAATTCCAAGAACTTTCCAGATGGCTCGCTGGCGCTGATGAAAAGCATGCATTTGAAATTCGTCGGCATTCGCAAGCCACGTTTGACCGGCGAGCGCCTGGACTACGCTTTGGATCGTGGCTGGACGCTCCCCTTTATTGACGATGTCCACAAGCCCCTCGACAAATTGGACAAGAACAACATTAAAGTGGACCTGCACTTCGATAATCCCGAAGCGAGCTACTGGTGGTGGAGCCATCAGGCGCCGCTGATGGCGGCCGGCGTGGACGGCTGGTGGAACGATGAGGCTGAGAATACTTACGATGAGTTCTTCCAGATGAGCCGGGTGCAATGGGAGGGACAGCGCGCCCTGAACTCCCGGCGTGTCTGGACCATCAACCGGGCGTTCGCGCCGGGCATGCAGCGCTTTGGCGCGGCGGTCTGGTCGGGAGACGTCAACAGCTCGTGGAATACCCTCGGAAACCAGCCGGGAACCTTGATGAACTTCAGTATGGCTGGGATGCCCTATACCAGCTCGGACACTGGGGGCTTCTTTGGCCCGCCGAGCCCGGAGCTTTACGCGCGCTGGATGGAGCAGGCGGTATTTACGCCTATTATGCGCGCGCACGGCATGCTCAACGAGCCGCGCTGGCCCTGGGCGTTTGGCGACGAAGCGCAGGCGGCTATGGTTCAGGCGATCGAATTGCGATATCGCCTGATCCCCTATATCTACACCTGCGCTGCGGAGAACGCCCGCACGGCGGCGCCGCTGATGCGCCCGCTATTTCTGGAGTTTCCCGGCGACGCCAATACTTTTAACATGACGGATGAATGGATGTTCGGACGCAATCTGCTGGCGGCGCCCATCCTGACGGAAGGCGGCTCGCGCGACGTGTATCTTCCCGAAGGCAAATGGTACGACTTCAATACCAACGAAGCCGTTCAAGGCGGCCGTAAGTTATCCATCGTCAAGGCTTCGATGTCGACGATCCCCGTCTACATGCGCGCCGGCGGCATCCTGCCATTGGGACCTGTTCTCCAGTATACGGACGAAAAGCCTATCGACCCGCTGGAGGTGCGCGTTTATCCCGGCGCCGACGGCGCGTTCTCGCTCTATGAAGACGCGGGAGATGACTATGGCTATCTCAAAGGCCAGTCATCGGAGATTCCCATGACGTGGAACGACAAAAGCCACGTTCTGACGGTAGGTAAGCGTCTGGGATCGTTTCCCGGCATGATGTCGTCACGTCATCTGATCGTCAAGCTGCCCGACGGGCGCTCGCATTCGGTGCTTTACAATGGTCAGTCCGTTTCCGTCTCGCTCTAAGATGGTGCTATAATGGAGTTAATGACTGTCCCAGAATCTCGATCTTCCATTTCGCCCGCGAAGCATCCCAAGAACACGGTCGCGGGCATGCTGCGCGATCACATCCAATCGGGTGAGTACAAGGCGGGGGACTGGCTCCCCACAGAGCGCGCCCTCGCCGAGGATCTCGGCGTGGACAGGCGCGTGGTGCGCATGGCGATCGAGCAGTTGGTGCGGGATGGTCTGGTGGTTCGCCGTCCGCACTGCCGCCCGATCGTCGGCCCCGTCGAAGAGCTGCCGATGGCTGAGCCGCCCCGCAAAAACGAAAGCTACGCCGCCAAATCCAACTTGATCGCACTGCTGATGTGGCACGGCGGACATTTTGAGAGCGGCGTCACCTCGCAGCAACGGATCTTCTGGGGCATGAGCCAGGCGCTCACAAAAGCGGGATACCACGCGGTGTTTATCGATGTGGGGGAGATCAACGCCGAGGCGGAAAACGCCATTAGGGAAGCGCAGCAGCTGCGCGATCTGCTGAAGCGCGGCTTTGGCGGCGCCGTCTTCTATCCCTATGCTTATCGCAGTAACCAAGAGCTGGTGGAGGAAATCCGCCGGGCGATCCCGCTGGTGACGATCGACCGGCGGATCGAGGGCGTCGATACGGATTTTGTCGGCGTCAACAACCATCAGGCGATGTACGACACAGTGATGCACCTCGTGAACCAGGGACATCGCCGGATCGCATACATCACCAAAAACGAACAGATCCGCGCGGTCCAGGATCGTATTCAGGGATATATGGACGCCGTCCGTGTCGCCAATCTCGATGAAATGATCCTGTCCATTCCCTCACGGGACCAGGAGCAGGTATGGACCTCCGTGGACACGATGTTCCGGCTGCCCAAGGATGAGCGTCCCACCGCAGTGGCGGCGTTCAACGACTACGCCGCCGTGGACATGGTGAACCGTCTCAAAACCATGGGCTTTTCCGTCCCCGGCGACGTCGCCGTGACAGGCTTTGACGACATCGTCCCCCTGCTCCCAACCGGAGTGGGCCTGACTACGATGGCTCAGCCCTACGAAGAGATCGGTAAAGTCGCCGTCGAAGTCCTCCTGCGGCGTCAGAAAGAACGTTCCGCTCCCACCCAGACCGTCGAACTCCCCGCGCGCCTCATGGTGCGCGAAAGCAGCAACGGCCCAGCGTCCTAACTACCCGCAATCACAACAGCCCTCCCAGAGATCATATCTTTGGGAGGGCTGTTGTGCTCAATCCCCGTTAATCTTCTTATCCTAATAATTCCAATATCTCAAGGCGCCGTGCTTTGCCAAGCGCGGCTATGTAAGGCGACTGCTCCGCAATCTCCAAAGCGGTCAAGCCGGCGCGCGCTTTGGCGTGTTCGGAGGAATCCGCACGCAGGGATTTGTCCGCACTTGCCGCCAATAGCTGAGCGATTAGTGTGACATGCCCATTGCTGACGGCGTCCATCAGTGGCGTCACCCCATATCCGCTCCGCGCATTGATGTCCGCGCCGCGCTGGATTAGCAAGGCGGCGACATCGATTTGTCCTCTTGCAGCGGCGTAATGAAGTGCGCTTCCCATTTTAAATATCGGAGTTTGAATGTCCCAGCCTTCGTCCAGTAGGGCGGCGATCTCCTCCGTTCGTCCCTGATACACCGCCCTATAATACTCGCTGTCACGTCGGCTTTTCAGATGTTCTTCGCGCGTTGGCCGCTCTTCAGAGGGACGGGATTTCAGCCACGGCGGCGTATAGGGATAGTCCGCCCAATTCGGCCATAACGTTTTGACTGCCGATACAAGCCAATCTCCCGCGATGACTGCCAAATTGTTGTGTGTAGTGGCGATAAACCAGTCGAAGCTGTCGTCAAACCTGTACCAATCATCCGCGTGGTTGGGAACGTCGAAGTCGGAAATATCAACTTCACGCTCTCCAATTTTATCGTCGTTTACCTGGTAGATGCGCTCAGCGCCGTGGGCGCGGATTAGGTCACACAGCACGTTGCCGCCCACATGATGATAGAAGGCTTCTTCGTCGACCATAAGAATGTATTGACTGGTCAAATTGCGCTTGGAGAACCAAGGCCACCGAGAGGTAAGGCGCTCCCATAATTGGTCACGCTCGTCCCTCAAGAGGATGCGACGATAGGGTAGCGGCTCGACATCACAAAGAGCGTCTTCATCCAACTCTTGAAGTGCTAAGGCAAAACGCGTACGTTCGTCTGACATTGCCACGATAGCCTGTGCGCCTTCAGGTCCTATTGCTTGTGTTCGTGTTCCGCCGTCTTCAGCGGAATTTGCAGCTTCGATCAATTGCTGAACGAGTTCTGCTTGCGTTGAGATATTCTGAGGGACTACCGCTTCTATGGCGAAGAGAATCGCTCCGAGAACTAAGCGGCGCGGCATAAGGAAAAATGCGGCGGAGTATGAGCCCCAGTCTTTGTAAGATCGGTGATCCGCCGTAAGCGCTTCTCGCCGATCCGTGCAGTAACGCCGAGCTTTTGTGTGGAGCGCCCGTCGCTGATCCATAGGGCAAGCCTTACTTTGGCGCGGGCGTCGTCGCCGGCGCGGTGGACAGGTCTTCGGCTGTCAGGATATGCGGGGTGACGAAGACGACGAGTTCTGTGCGGACGCGGCTTTCGCTTTTCGATCGGAACAGGTTGCCGATGAGCGGGATGTCGCCGAGGATCGGGATCTTGCTGCGGGTCGTTTGTTCCTGATCCAGGCTCAGGCCGCCGATGGCGATGGTTTCGCCGTCCTTGATGCGAACGGTGGTGTCGGCGCGGCGGGTGGAGAGGACGGGGAGGCCGGTTTGCAGATCCAGCTCGGTGATGTTGGAGACTTCGGGGGAGATGCGCGTGGTAATCTCGCCGTTGCCGCCGGTGAGCGGGGTGACGGAGAGCTTGACGCC
>JAOQAA010000490.1 GCA_025963815.1 Capsulimonas sp. | reverse complement strand
CCAGGCTTGCGAAGAGCTTGTCGTGCTGGACGGCGTGGCTGTGATTCCCGAAGACTGGGCGGGCGAACGGGTCTATCTTGGTTTGGAGTTCGGCGGCGCGGAGACGCTGGTTTTTGTGGACGGCAGGCCGGCGCAGGCGATCGATTCACAGCATCACGACTTGCTGCTCTCGGACAGCGCGGAGGCCGGGCGCGCCTATGATCTTCGGCTGCACGCCTACACCGGCAGCATCGACGCGCAGACGCAAGGGAGCTGGACGGGGGCAGGCGACGCGAGTATCACGGGCGGCGCGGTGCAGGTGACGCTGAAGACGGGCGAGTTGCAGTGCATAGACCGCGTGACGGAGGCGCTGTACTACGATCTGAGCGTCGCCTTTGAAGCGGCGAAGACGATGGACGTGAACAGCCGACAGTATGTCGTGATCGTGCAGACTCTGGAAGACGCTGTCAATCTCGTTGATTTTTCTAGGGGAGTGAAGAGTGATTGCTACTACGCCTCGCTGGCGCTGGCTCGTGAATGCATTCAGGAGAACCTCTACCGGAAGTTCACTGCCGACAAGGACTTCGCGCCGACGCTCTGGGCGACTGGCCACGCGCACATCGATACGGCGTGGCTCTGGCGCGTCGCGCATTCGCGCAAAAAGATCGAGCGAACCTTCACCACGGCGCTGGCCCTGATGGATGAGTATCCGAATTATCGTTTCTCGGCCTCGCAGCCGCAGCAGTACGCCTATCTGAAAGAGGACAATCCGTCGGTTTACGCCCGGGTCAAAGAAGCTGTTGCGCGGGGGCAATGGGAGCCGGTCGGCGCGATGTGGGTCGAAAGCGACTGTAATGTCGTTTCGGGAGAGTCGCTGGTTCGCCAGTTTCTTTACGGCTCGCGCTTCTTCGAGCAAGAGTTCGGACATAAGACTGAGGTAGTCTGGCTGCCTGATGTGTTTGGCTACTGCGCCGCGTTCCCGCAGATCATCAAAAAGTCCGGCCTTAAATATTTCATGACGATCAAGATCTATTGGAGCCAGATCAACAAGCCGCCCTATCAAACGTTTGAATGGGAGGGGATCGACGGGACAAGCGTGCTGACCCACTTCTCCCCGATCGGCGGCTACAATTCCACCATGGTTCCCGAGGAATGGGAGAAGACCTGGAGCGAGTACAAGCAGAAGAACCTGAACGATTCCGCGCTCTATATCTACGGCTGGGGCGATGGCGGCGGCGGCCCGACACGCCAAATGCTCGAAACAGCGACGCGCGCCGCCGACTTCCCCGGCGTCCCCAAGATCAAGCTCACCACCAACCAGGAGTTCTTTGAAGATTTGGAGCGGCAGGTTCAGGGAAACCCCATGCTGCCGCGCTGGGTGGGGGAGCTGTACCTAGAGTACCATCGGGGGACATATACGTCGCAGGGCCGCATCAAGCGACAGAACCGGCAGGCTGAGTTTCTGCTGCAAGCGGCGGAGCAGATTTCCTCGCTCGCATTTTGGGAGGCGGACGCCGCTTATCCGCAGGACACTTTGGAGAGCGCGTGGAAACTGACCCTGCTCAACCAATTTCATGACATCATTCCCGGCTCATCCATCAAAGCCGTTTATGAAGACAGCGACAAGGATTACGGACAGATCCAAAGCGCCGGCGGTGAGGCGGTGCGGGCGGGGCTCGCGGCCATCGCCGGTCTCTCTCATATGCTTCCGGCTGACATCATCCTGCACAACCCGCTGTCTTGGCGACGCAAGGACAGCGCCGAACTGCCGAGTTCGTTTAACTTGCCGGGGCAGCGTGTCATCACTCTCGACGGAGACGCCAGGACGCTTGTCTCACTGGAGAAGCTGCCCTCGCTGGGATGTCTCGTCGCGTGTCCCGCGGACTTCATTCCCACCGGCCGGGAGGACGCGGCTCTGTCCGTGTCGGCGCAGCATTTGGAGAACCGATTCTTCCGGGTCGAGCTGGATGAGAACGGCGAGATTTCCTCGCTCTATGACAAGCGCGCGGAACGCGAAGTGATCGACGCGCAATCGTACTGCAGGGGAAACGCGTTTCTGATCTTCGAGGATAAGCCGCTGGCGTTCGACGCCTGGGATATCGATATCTTCTATAACGATAAGATGACGCCGGTCCGGCAGGTCAGCTCCATCGAGGTGATCGAACGCGGACCGCAGCGAATCTCCGTCGAAGTCATTCGAAACTTCGGCTCCGGAAGCGCGATCCGCCAGCGCATCTCTCTCTGGCGTGATTTGCCGCGTATCGACTTCGACACGGAAGTCGAGTGGCGCGAGCGGCAGACGCTGCTCAAAGTCGCATTTCCTGTTACCGTGCACAGCCCGCGCGCCACCTACGATATCCAGTTCGGCAATGTCGAGCGTCCGACGCACTGGAACACCAGCTGGGACTGGGCTCGCTTCGAAGTCTGCGCGCACAAATGGGCGGATCTGAGCGAAGGCGACTACGGCGTGTCTCTGCTTTCAGACTGCAAGTACGGCTGGGACATCAAGGGGAACGTCATGCGCCTGACGCTGCTGAAAGGCGCGATCAGCCCGGACCCCGACGCCGATCTCGGCCGCCACCGCTTCGCCTATGCGCTCTACCCGCATCGAGGCGACTGGCGCGAAGCTGAGACCGTGCGCCGCGCCTATGAGTTCAACGCGCCGCCGCTGGCGATCAAGGCTCCTGAGGCGCCATCGTCTGGAAACGGGGCAGCGAAGTTCGAGACGCCGCTTTCGTTTCTTTCGGTCGACCGCGCCAATATCATCGTCGAAACGGTGAAGAAATCCGAAGACGACGATACGCTGATCGTGCGCCTCTACGAAGCCCACGGCCAGCGCGGCCGCGCGGCGCTTACGTTTGGGGTGGGCGTGACATCCGTCACCGAAGTCAATCTGATGGAGTCCGAGACGCCTGAATTTGGCGGCGAGCTTGCAATAGAAGGCAGAACGCTCGTCCTTCTCGAATACAAGCCTTATGAAATCAAGACCCTCAAGGTCCGACGATAATGAGAGTGATATTGATGACAAGAAAAATCTCCCCGGCCCTCGCCGCGCTGACGATCGCCGCCGCGATGGCCGCGCTTGCCCCCGTCGTACAAGCCGTTCCCGTCAAACGCGCCGCCGCTGCGCGTGTCGCGCCGAACCCCGGCCGTTACTTCGCGATCCACGTCGTGGACGCCGCCACCGGCCGCGGCGTTCCCCTCGTGGAGCTTCGGGCCATCAGCGAGGTGCGCTATTACACCGACAGCAATGGGTACGCCGCCATCGACGACCCGGAGATGATGGGGCAGTCCATCTACTTCAAAATAAAGAGCGCGGGATACTCCTATCCGAAAGATGGGCTGGGGTATGCCGGGTTTGCGCTGAAGGTGAAGGCGGGGACAATCGTTACCATCAAGATGACGCGCGACAATATTGCCGAGCGGCTGTATCGCATCACCGGCGCGGGGATCTACCGGGACAGTGTTTTGATCGGGGCGTCCGTTCCCCTAAAGAAGCCGCTGCTGAATGGACTGGTCACCGGACAGGATACGGTGGAGGTGACGCCATACAAAGGCAAACTTTACTGGTTCTATGGCGACACCAACAAGCCGTCATATGCGTTGGGGCAGTTCGATACGTCCGGCGCGACTTCGCTCTTCCCCGGCAAGGGCGGCCTCAACCCCAGCAAGGGGATTGACTTGACGTATTGGGTGGACGCGGAAGGCTTCAGCCGACCGATGGCGCCGGCGTCAAAGAAGGGCGGACCCGTCTGGGTCGGCGGGCTTTTCACGCTGACCGAGAGCGGAAAAGAGTCTCTTTACACACACTTCGCCGAAGTCGATCACACCATGACCGTGGTTCGATCCGGCCTCGCGAAGTTCAATGACGCCAAGGCTGTCTTTGAGCCGATCCATGAGTTCGATCTGCACAACGCGCTGAAGGCCGAGGGGCATCCATTCATGGCGACCGATGGCGCAAACCAGTACATCTACTTCCAGCCGCCCAAGCGCGGCTCCTATCCGCTGACCCGGGCTCTTGCGGACGAAGCCCATGTGACCGATCCTACGACCTACGAAGCGTTCACATGCCTCGCTCCCGGCGGCCGCTATCAGGGCAGAGAGACACAGCTGGACCGGGATGCGTCCGGACGTCTGATCTGGTCGTGGAAGCGCGACACGCAGCCGATTGGGATGGACGAAGTCGATGAGCTGGTGAAGCAGGGAAAGATGCAGCCCGAGGAGCGTCTGCTGCAATTGCGCGATATCGAAACCGACATGCCCGTCATCGCCCACGGCGGCTCCGTGTTCTGGAACGCGTATCGAAAGCGCTGGATCTTGATCGCGACCCAGATGGACGGCAAGCCGTCGTCTCTAGGCGAGGAGTGGTTCGCCGAGGCGGATACGCCCGTCGGCCCCTGGACCTACGCCCGCCACATTGCGACGCACGATCACTATACGTTCTACAATCCGACCCAGCATCCGTTCTTTGACCAGGACGGCGGACGCTTGATTTACTTCGAAGGCACCTATGTCGATACGTTCTCGGACGTCAAAGATCTCACGCCGCGCTACAACTACAACCAGATCATGTACCGCGTGGCACTGGACGACGCCCGCCTTGCCCTGCCGGTCCCTGTCTATCAGTTTCGTCAGGACAGTGCAGACGGGTATGGTACGCGCGAACAAGTGGAAGAGGGCAAGCTCTGGCCGTCCATCCAATCCATTCCCTTCTACGCTGTTCCGCCGAGCCGCAAGCATGACGGCCTGATTCCACTCTATGCCGTCAATGGCTCGCTGCAAACGCAAAGTCCGGGCGGCGACGCCAAGCCGCTCGTCTACGTGCTGCCCGCCAAAGCCGCCGCGTCCGAAAAGAACCCACCGAGTGTGATGGCGCTCTATGAGTACCGTGATTCCGCCACGGCGCGGCGATGGTATTCGACGAACTTGCGCTCCGAGAACGGTCAGCGCTCCGCCGAGCCGGTCTGCCGTGTCTGGCGTAGCCCGTCCTCCGTGCTCGCGCTGGATTATACTGTCAAAGCCATTTCGACTAAGCTCTAGTATTCAAATATTTCAGAAAGACAAAATATCACTATGGCCGATCTCGCCAAACGTTTCGCCTCTAATCCGATCATTTGTCCCGACGACGTCCCACCCAGCCGAGACGGTATGGGCGTCGCTTGTGTCCTCAACCCCGGCGCCTTCCAATACCAGGGCCGCACGGGACTGCTGCTGCGTGTGGCCGAGCGCCCGCATCAGACGGAGGAGACAATCACGACTCCGGTGATCGATCCCTCCGATCCCAGCGGCGTCTCCATTCTGGAGTTCCGCAAGGACGATCCTGATCTCAGCTACGGCGACCCGCGCGGCTTTACGCACAAGGGGCAAAACTATCTGACCACGCTCTCGCATCTGCGCCTTGCATGGAGTGAGGACGGTGAGCAGTTCAGCGTCGATCCCGCTCCGACGCTGATCGGACAGGGCGAGCTGGAGACCTTTGGCGTCGAGGACGCGCGCGTTACGGAGATCGATGGTGTGTATCACATTACCTACACCCAGGTCTCCGAACGCGGCTTCGGCGTCGGGCATATCACGACCCAGGATTGGCGCGCTTACGAGCGCCATGGCATGATCATCCCTCCCTACAACAAAGACTGCACGTTCTTCACCGAAAAGATCGGCGGCGAATATGTCGCCCTGCATCGTCCCTCGGGCGGCGTCCACAACATCTGGATCGCCTTCTCTCCCGATGGCAAGTACTGGGGCCGCCACGCCTGCCTCGCCGCCGCGCGGCCGGGACAGTGGGATTCACAGCGCATCGGCTGCGGCGCCGCCCCGATCCGCACCGACGCCGGCTGGCTGGAGATTTACCACGGCGCCAACCACGACCAGCGCTACTGCCTCGGCGCGCTGCTGTTGGACCTTGACGACCCGACCAAAGTCCTCGCCCGCTCCGCCGAACCGATCATGGAGCCGATCGCGCCCTACGAACAAAAGGGCTTTCTCGGCAACGTCGTTTTCACGAACGGTCATGTCGTGGACGGCGACACGATCACGGTTTACTACGGCGCGAGCGACGAGATCGTATGCGGCGCCCGGATGTCGATTGCGGAGATATTGGCGATGCTGGGGTAATCAATCGCAGTGTCGTGGCTGCCAAAGATTAAGATGCCGGCGGTTGGAAACCGCGCCTGCAAGAGCGCAGAA
>JAOQAA010000462.1 GCA_025963815.1 Capsulimonas sp. | reverse complement strand
GCAGGGAAGGGTAATTAGGAATTGATGTCGCAGTCGGCTTTCGTCCGAGAATCTCTTTCCAACCCTTCCCTGCTTCAAGGGAGGGGTCGGCCGAAGGCCGGGGGTGGGTCATAAGACGGCGTGGGTAGCAACGGGCCAGGGGCATTGGAAACGGGCGGCGGCGCATCCTAATTAATGCAGTTCATTCTCAAATAGTGCAATCACTTCTTGCAGTTCAGCCTCCGTGTCCACTCCCACCGTCTCGAACGGCGTCTCGGAGACATAAATCGGCGCGCCGTTCTCCAAGTATCGAAGCTGCTCCAGCTGTTCGCTCAGTTCTAAGGCTCCCTGAGGCCAGCCGTGAAAGGCGGTCAGCGCGGCGCGGGTATAGGCGTAGAGGCCGATGTGCTTGAAGTACTCAACTTCGGGATAGTTATCTCGATTGTAGGGGATCAGCGAGCGGGAGAAATAAAGGGCGCGGCCGTCGGTCGCCGTCACGACTTTGACGTTATTTGGATTTTGGGCGTCGTCCACGCCGATCTTCACCTTGAGGGTCGAGATTTCAGCTTCGCGGTCGTCCAAGATCGGGGCGAGGAGCTTTTCGATATGCTCAGGTTTGAGTGTCGGCTCGTCGCCCTGGATGTTGACGTAAACGTCGGCGTCCGTGCGGGTGAGTACTTCGTAGAGACGGTCGCTGCCGGATGGGTGCTCGGCGGTCATCATCACCGGGAATTCGGCGTGGGCGCACGAGTCATAGACTTCTTTGCGGTCGGTCGCCACGCTGATTTCTGTGAGCAACGGCGAGCGGCGGGCGTTCTGGTAGACCCAGTGCACCATGGGTTTGCCGGCGATGAGCCGCAGGACCTTGCCGGGAAGGCGCGTGCTGTGGAGGCGGGCAGGGATGACACCTAAGATCTTCATGAGCGTGTGCGGCCTTTACAAAATGGAAACTGAACTTTGAGTATAACCTAGCGCTGAGAGCGGTGTCAACAACAGCGGGCCGATGGGAGGGCGTTTTCGGGTACAATAAAGGCAAATCGAACGGATATGCGCATTTTCGAGCGCCGCCCCCAAAGTCATGCCCACCCATCCTCCCATACGTCTGATGCACTTCGCCGATGTCCACTTCGGCGTGGAGAACTATGGCCGCTTCGATCCGGCGACGGGTCTCAATTCCCGATTGGTGGATTTTCGGGACGCACTGAACGCCGCGATCGATGTCGCGCTGGCCGCTGGGGTGGAAGTGGCGCTATTCGCCGGCGACGCCTACAAGACGCGCGACCCAAATCAGACCCAGCAGCGCGAATTCGCCGCCTGTATCGGCCGGCTGACGCAGGCAGGGGTGCCTGTGGTGATGTTGGCGGGAAATCACGATATCCCGAACACCAAGGGACGCGCGAACTCGATTGAGATCTTTGGCGCGCTCGCGGCGGACCGGATGTTTGTGCTGGATACCCCAAGGGTGATCCAGGTCACGACGAGCAAGGGCAATATCCTGCAAGTCGCGTCGATGCCGTATTTGATCAAGAGTTTAGTTCTCTCTCGCGAAGAATCCAAGGACAAGGGCGTGCAGGAGACGACGGAGATGATCGTCGCGCGCTATGAGTCCGGGATCAACCAATTGGCCCAGAAGTGCGATCCCGATCTGCCGACAGTTTTGATGGGCCACTTCAGCGTTTCCAACGCGAAGCTCAGCGCCAATCAAATTGGCTATTTGACCAATGAACCCGAAGTCTCGATGTCCACGCTGACCCAGGCGCCGTTCGACTATGTGGCGCTAGGGCATATCCATCGTTTTCAAGATTTGAACCGTGGCCAGCAGCCGCCGGTTGTTTATTCGGGAAGTGTTGAGCGGATCGACTTCGGCGAGCGAAATGAAGAAAAAGGCTTCGCGCTTGTCGATCTCGTCAAAGGCTTCACCGAAGTCAAGCACGTTCAGGGCAAAACCCGCCCGTTTGTCGAGATCGAAGTGGATGCGACGGACGCCGGCGAGGAGCCGACGGAGAAGATCCTGCTGGCGATCGCCAAGCTCGACATCAAGGACGCCGTCGTGAAGGCGTCGTATCAGATCAAGTCCGAGCAATTGCCGCACCTGCGCGAGAACGACCTGCGCGCCGCGCTGCAAAGCGCATTCATGGTCGTCTCGCTGCACAAAGAAATCGTGCGCGACGGCGATGCTGTCCGCTCGAAACTCATGACCGAGGCCCTCGACCCATTGCAGGCGCTTGCGACCTATTGCGATACCCGCGAGAGCCTGCGCGGCCGCAAGGACGAGATGCTGCTCCGCGCCGAACCGCTGCTGCGCGAGCTTGAGGCGGAAGAGACGGTTAAGTAGAGATCCATTCTAGCTCGTTAGGAACACCCGGCGATTGAAATCGCGGCTAGAAAAGCACGATGTCGGCCTCCGCCGACTCCTGAAAATACACGCAATCGCCAGGTTTCTGGAGTGCCCGGAGGGGCACATCGTGCACTTCTAGGCGCGAATTTATTCGCCGGCTCGCGGTTTAGGTAGTATTCAGAACTTATGATCCCAGTCCGCCTAGAACTCAAGAATTTTATGTCCTATGGCGAGGACGGTCCCGTGCTCGACCTCACCGGGATGCATACGCTGTGTCTTTCGGGGGAGAACGGCAACGGCAAGAGCGCGCTGCTGGACGCCATCACGTGGTCGCTGTGGGGCGAAAGCCGCGCGGGCAAGAACAAGCACGATGAACTCGTTCGCATTGGCGCGGATGAGATGAGCGTGCAGTTTACGTTCGATCTCGACGGGAACCGATATCGGGTCATGCGCAAGCGCTCCAAGCGGGCGGCGGGGAACGTGTGGGAGCTTCAGCAGGAGCAAGTGGACAGCGCCTGGCGGTCTCTGACGGGGAATAACTCTGGGGAGACTGAAAAGAAGATCCAGCAGCTTTTGCGCATGTCTTACGATACGTTTATCAACTCGGCGTATCTGAGACAGGGGCAGGCGGATCGGTTCGTTCAGCAATCACCGGGCAAGCGTAAAGAGATTCTGGCCGACATTCTGGATCTATCGCGCTACGATCAGCTCGAAGCCAAGGCGCGGGAAAAAGCGCGTGAGGCGATGACCGAAGTGGTGGACGCCGAGCGAGACATCAACGGCATGAGCGCGGAGCTGGCGAATGAAGCGCAGTACCGCGAGTCGCTGGCGGGTTTGCAGGCGCGTTACGCCGAACTGGAAGCCAAACAAGAGCTCCTCAAGAAAGAGTGGGACGACCTGCGGGATCGGCGCGGGCAACTGGAAAGTCAGCGGGAATTTGCGGAGCGTGTGAAGGCGCAGATCGCGACGCTGGACGCCGAGATTTTAGAACTCACCAACGAATTGACGGATCAGAACCGCGAGGCCGACCGCTGGAAGGCCATTCTTGTGCGCAAGGACGAGATTGAGCGTGACCATGCGCTGCTCGTCACGACGCGCGAAGATTTGGTGAAGCTGGAAGAGAATGTCGCGAAGCTGCATCGCGGCCGCCAGATGCTGGCCGACGCCGAAAAAGAATGGCTGACGGCGCAGAACGAGATGCACCGCAAGTTGGAGCGCTCGACGATCGATTACCAGCAGGCGCTGGGCCGTATCGCCGTCCTGCCGGATTTGCAGCGCGAGCATGCGGCGGCGAAGACGACCGTTGCGGGCGCCGAGGCGTTGGAGATCGAGCGTGCGACAGCGCAGGCGCGCCTGACAGTAGTTCGTGAGAATCTCTCGCAATTGCAGCAGGACAACGCCGCCGTCGGCGAGCAGATCAAGCAATGGGAAAGCCGCCTGGCTGCGATTGCCGATCAGCAGGGCGTCTGCACCGTTTGTAACTCGCCATTACCGCCGGAAAAGATCGCCGAGACGCAACTGGAGTATCAGGGCAGTCTTGTGGCCGCCAACGCGCAGCGCAAGGCCATCTGGGCGCAGGCGAAGCTGGCCAAGGAAGAATTGGGCGTTTTAGAGCGCCAGGTGACGGCGCTCGACAAGTCGCTGGCGGCGCTGACTGCAGATCGCGTGCGCCTTGGCCAACTCGAACAGCGCTTGCTGGAGCTGGAGGAAGTGCAGCGTGAACTGCCGCAATTGGAAACGCTCGCCACGGAAACGAAGAAGCTCTTCGACGCCAAAGCGTACGCACCCGAGATTTTGGCGACCGTGACCCGTTATCGAGATGGCATTGAAAAGCTGGGCGATGTGGAGACAGCGCATGCGACGGCGCGCGAGACGGCGGCGCGGCTCGCTCCGGCCGAGCGTCAGCACCTGGAGCTGGCCCACGCGGCCGAGGCGCTTGCGGCGGCGGACAGTCGATTGCAGCGCGCGGACCGCTCGCTGCGCCAGCGCCGGGATGCGCGCGACGAGGCCATGATCCAGCAAAAGCAGATCGCCGATGTCAGCGCCGAACTGGCCGTCATTGATGCGCGTACGAATGAGATTAAAGTGCTGGAGAGTGAGCGGCGGCAGAGCGCGAGCACGACATCGCATGAGATCGGCCGCTATCAGCAGCTCGTCATGCGCTGTGAAGATCTGAAGGCGCAGAAGACGATCAAGGAAGCGGTGCTGCTGTCTGCGAAAAAAGAGCAGGAGATTCACGACCAGCTCGCCAAAGCCTTCGGCAAGAAGGGCGTGCAGGCCCTGATCATCGAGAACGCCATTCCGGAAATTCAGGAAGAAGCCAATCGATTGCTGGAGCGCCTCACCGACGGCGATATGACGATCTATTTCGAGACGCTGCGCGAGGCGAAGTCCAAAAAGGACACGCCGATCGAGACGCTGGACATCAAAGTCAGTGACAGCCTCGGAACGCGCCCATTGGAAATGTATTCTGGAGGAGAGGGCTTTAGGGCGGCGTTCGCCCTGAGGATCGCGCTGTCCAAGCTGCTGGCGCGCCGCGCCGGCGCCAAGCTGCAAACGCTGATCATCGATGAGGGCTTCGGCACGCAGGACGGCAAGGGACGAGAGCGCCTCGTGGACGCTCTCAACGCCATCAAGGACGACTTTGAGAAGATCATCGTCATCACGCACATTGACGAGCTGAAAGACGCTTTCGCCTCGCGTGTCGAGATCGTGAAGACCCCAATGGGATCTCAAATCACGGTCATGGAAGGGGCGTCGGGCTGATGCGGCTGCGCTTCTTGGTGGGGGTAATCGCCGCATTTGCGGTGGCGTGGGGTATGAATCGGCTGGCGGCGCTGACGATCTTGAACATGATCTTTCAGGATCCCGCGCTTTATGACGGGGCGATCGGTCTCTTCACGCAGCTGGTTCCCGCGTTCGCCGGCGGGCTTCTTGCGGGATTGATCGGCAAGACTTACGGGATGCAGGCGGCGGCGTTGGCGTTTGCGGTCTGGCTATTGGCCGGCGCGATGCATCCATTCTGGCGAATTTTGCCTGTGACCCAGGCGTCGGAGCACAACCTGGGTCTCTACTTTCTGGTGCGTAACCCGGTGGTCGCCCTCGCGTTTGGAACGCTGGGCGGATGGCTGGGAGCGCAGTTTGCGACGGGTCGATTTATGCTGGCGGACCGAACGCCGGTAGTGATCGACGGTTTGGAAGAGTAAATTATGTTTGTTGATGAAGTCACAATTAATGTCAAGGCGGGCGATGGCGGGGACGGCTCTGTCGGCTTCCGCAAAGAGAAGTATGTGCCGCGCGGCGGCCCCAACGGCGGGGACGGCGGCGATGGCGGCGATGTCTACATGGAGGCCGACTCCAACCTTTCGACTCTGCTTGATTTCCGCTTTCAGCGAAAGTACGAAGCGCCGGATGGCGTGAACGGCGCAAGCCGGGATATGAACGGCAAGGGCGCGGATGACCTGGTTCTGAAAGTGCCGATCGGCACCGTCGCGACCGACCTCTCCAATGGCAAGGTCGTCGCCGACCTGACCAAGGCCGGCGAGAAGATCAGGATCCTCCGAGGCGGGCAGGGAGGGCGCGGTAACTCGCACTTCTCCAGCTCGACCTTGCAGGCCCCCAAGTTCGCGGAGAACGGCGAGCCAGGTCAGGAGCTCACGCTGAAGCTGGAACTCAAGCTTCTGGCCGATGTCGGTTTGATTGGTTATCCCAATGTTGGCAAGAGCACGCTGATCGCCGGCATCTCGGCGGCGAAGCCGAAGATTGCGGACTATCCATTCACGACGCTCGTGCCGAACCTTGGCGTCGTGCGCGTCGACGAGGAGCGTAACTTTGTGGTCGCGGACATCCCCGGCCTGATCGAAGGCGCGAGTGAAGGCATCGGTCTGGGTCACCAGTTCCTGCGGCATATTGAACGCACGCGTCTGCTCGTGCATCTCATCGACGTGTCGGGGCTGACGGGACGAGATCCGCTGGACGACTACGCGATCATCAACCGGGAGCTGGAAGCGTATAACGCAAAGCTTTCGCAGCTGCCGCAGATCATCGCGCTGAATAAGATCGACCTTGCCGATCCAGAGATTGTGAAGCTCTATCAAGAGGAGCTGTCCACGGAAGGCCGCCAGGTTTTCTTGATCTCCGCCGCGACGCGTCAAGGCCTGGAAGCGATCGTCTATGAATGCGCCACACGGCTCGCCGAACTGCCCAATGAGCCGGAGCCGGTGGACGAGACGGTCATGATTACGGTCGACACGATGGCCCAGCGCCGTCGCGATCGCCGGTGGGACGCCATTTACGACAGCGGCAACGATATCTATATCGTCAGCGGTCCCGGCATGGAGCGCGTGGTCGCCATGACCAATATGGACAACGAGGCGGCCGTCGAGCGCCTGCAAAAGACGATTGAGAAGGCGGGCGTTATCAACAAACTGCGCGCGCTCGGCGCGAAGCAGGGCGACAGCGTGCGGATCGGCAAGATCGAGTTCGATTTCTACGATGAGGATGCGGAGGTCCCGAGGTCGAAGAAGGCTGCGGACGACGATGACGATGAATACGAAGATTGAGTCGCTGGCGACTGAGCCGATGGCCGTGACGCGTGTTGTGGTGAAAGTCGGTTCCAGCACTATTACCAATAGTGACGGCTCGACCGACCGGGAGTATATCGCGGGCCTCGCCTCGCAGCTCTCCGATCAGCGCGCGCAGGGCCGTTCTGTAATTTTGGTCTCCAGCGGCGCCGTCGCCGCAGGGATGGCGCGTCTGGGGCAGACCGGGCGTCCGAAAACGATCCCACAGAAGCAGGCCGCCGCCGCCGTGGGGCAGGGCCTGCTGATGCAGACCTACGCCGAGGCGTTCGCCGTCCATGGGATTACGGTCGCCCAGGTACTTCTTACGCGTGACGATCTGCGCGACCGAACGCGTTATTTAAACGCGCGCAATACGTTCGCCGCGCTGCTCAAGGCTGGTGTCGTGCCGATCGTTAATGAGAACGACACGGTCGCGGTGGAGGAGATCAAGTTCGGCGACAATGACACGCTGGCGGCTTTGGTCGCCTCGCTTGCCGAAGCCGACGCGCTTCTTCTGCTGTCCGATGTCTCGGGGCTGTACGACCGCGACCCAAGCCAGTTTGCCGACGCCCAGCTAATCCCAGTCGTCGCGAAGATCGATAAGGCGACCGAGCAGCGCGCCGGGAGCGCTCGCTCCAATGTTGGAACCGGCGGCATGACGACGAAGATCCAGGCGGCGAAGATCTGCGCCGGGACCGGTGTCCATATGACCATCGCCGACGGCCGCCGCGAAAACGTAGTCGCTGACGCCCTGAGCGGCGCCTGCGGCACGCTTTTCCTGCCGCGTCCCGAACGCATGGGCCAGCGCAAGCGCTGGATCGCCTATGGCGTCGTGCCGAAGGGGTCGATCACCGTCAACGACGGCGCCAAGCAGCGCCTCATTGACGAAGGCAAAAGTCTATTGCCGGCGGGTGTCACACATATCTCCGGCCATTTCCGAGTTGGGGAGCTTGTGCGCCTTCTGGACTCTCAGGGGCATGCTTTCGCGCAGGGATTTGTCAACTACGCCAACGACGATCTCTTCAAGATTATGGGGCGGCGCACGGCGGATATCCACCAGCTGCTCGGCGCCAAGCCCAGTGACGAAGTGGTGCACCGAGACAATCTCGTGCTCAATCTTTAACACGCCGATTCAGGACTGTATGACATGGGGTTACGCATCGGCATTATGGGCGGCACGTTCGACCCAATCCACTTCGGTCATCTTCTGATGGCCGAAGAAGCGCGGCAGGCGTTTGCGCTGGACGAAGTTGTTTTTGTGCCCAATGGGCGTCCGGCGCATAAGAAAGCGTATCTCGTCAGCTCGCCTGAAGACCGCTTTGTCATGACTCAGCTGGCGACGGCGTCCAATCCCCAGTTTTCCTGCTCTCGGATCGAGATCGACCGCCCAGGGCCATCGTACGCCATCGACACGATCCGCGCGTTTCGCCATCAGTACCCGGACTTAGACGCGCTCTACTTCATCACCGGCGCGGACGCCATTCTGCAAATTCTGACCTGGCATGAGTACGATCGCCTCGTGGAGCAGTGCCGTTTTATCGCCGTCACTCGTCCTGGCTTCTCGCTGGAGCGACTGTCGGAGCTTACCGACAAGAACTTCCTCGATCATGTTTCTTTCCTGCCGATCCCGGGGCTGGATATTTCCAGCACGGACATCCGCGTGCGCACTCACCAGGAGCGCAGTATTCGGTATCTTTGTCCTGACGGCGTGGTGGATTATATCAAAGAAATGGGATTGTATCGTCCGCATGAGATAGCGCCGGACGAGATGGAATAGTTATTCCGTCCAGTGGAAGTGGATCACCTGGGTCTGATTTTTGAGGAACTCGTCGAGGTCGTCGCGCCTGGTGTTGCGCTTCATGACCAGTTCCAACCGGACGATAAGACTGTCCGGAGCCTGCGTGAAGTTAATGTCGCGGGTGCGCGTTCCGTGCTCGCGCAGTCCCTGCAGAAGCGTGCGCATTTCCATGAGCGCATTGTCTCCAGTTGCGAGCACGAGATTGAGCTCCTGGCGCTTCCGTTCTCTGTTCAGTGTCGATTCCAACCGGTCCAAGACCGATAGCGTGAGCAGCACAATTCCCGTGGCGACCGCAGCCAGCCCCGCATTCACGCCGCCGTAACCTACCGCAATCCCGAGACCCGCGACCACCCAGACACTGGCGGCCGTCGTCAGCCCCCGCACCAAGCCGCTGGTGTCCCGCATGATACAGCCGGCGCCGAGAAAACCAATCCCCGTAACAATCTGCGCCGCGATGCGTCCGCCAACGCCAGATGAGCCATGGTCGACCACCGCGATCATCGCTGCGCCGACGCACACCAAAATATGCGTTCGAAGCCCCGCCGGCCGCTCATGCCGCTCCCGCTCCCAGCCGACGAGGCCGCCGAGCAGGCCAGCGAGCAGGAGACGCCCGCTGAGTTCGATGAGGGGATATTGCTGAAGTAGGGATGTCATTGATGTGACTTGGGACGGCCCTCACCCGGCCCTTCGGGCCACCCTCTCCCAATTCTGGGAGAGGGTTGGAATTAGGATTTGAAAATCTCAAAAACTCTTGCTCCCCTTCTCCCTGAATTGGGAGAAGGGGCTGGGGGATGAGGGCCGCGCCTCACACCACGTGCGTATCCACGTTCGCCTGGATCTCGTCCTTCAATTGCTTGACCAGTCCCAACACGTGCGCCGATGCGTCCGCGATGGGGACGGCTTGCTTGGAGTTGCGGTCGCGGCGCAGGCCGATTTCCAAAGTACCGCCGTCGGCGACGCCCTTACCGACTGTGACTTTGACGGGGACGCCGATCAAGTCGCCGTCCTTGAACTTGACGCCGGGGCGCTCGATGCGGTCGTCCAGCAGGACGTCCAAGCCGGCGGCCAGCAGATCGCTGTAGAGCGTTTCGGCGGCTTCTGTCTGGGCCGGGTCGGCAGGGTTGACCAGGATGATCGTGACGGCGTAGGGTGCGATGGTGATCGGCCAGACGATGCCGTCGGCGTCGTGGTGCTGCTCGATGGCGGCGGCGAAAGTGCGTGAGACACCGAGGCCGTAGCAGCCCATTTCAAAGAACTTAGCGGTTCCGTCCACATCGTCGTATTCGGCGCGCATGGAAGAGCTGTACTTTGTCCCCAGGTAAAAGACGTGGCCGACTTCGATGCCGCGCTGGGTGTAAAGCACGCCGCTGGCGTCGATCGGGCTCTGATCTCCGGCGACGGCGGTGCGCAGGTCGAGATATTCGGGTTCGGGGAAGTCCCGGCCCGGCAGGACGTGCTGGAAGTGCGCGTCGGCCTTGTTCGCGCCGACCACGCCGTCGCGGACGGTCGCCACTTCACGGTCGGCGATGATCCGCACGGATGCGGGCAGGCCGACGGGACCGGCGAAGCCGACGGGAGCACCGGTGACGCGCTCGACCACGGCGGGCTCAGCGAGACGGGCCGGGCCGCCCAGGGTGCGTCCAAGCTTCGCTTCGTTCAGCTCACGGTCGCCGCGCACCAGCGCGACAACGGGGCTTCCATCGGGTGCGACGAAGACGAGCGTTTTGATCAAGCGTGTGGCGTCCACTTTCAGAAAGCCCGAAACTACGTCAATTGTTTTCACGCCGGGCGTGGAGACTTCTTCCATCGCGGGGACTTCGGTGTCGGCAGGCTCTGCGGGAACGGGGATTGCTTCACAGCGCTCGGCGTTCGCGGCATATCCTGTGACGCTGCATCGGAGGACCGTATCTTCGCCGTCTTCCGACAGCACCATGAACTCTTCGCTCAGCGATCCGCCGATAGCGCCCGAGTCCGCCTGGATTGCGATCGAGGCCAGGCCGCAGCGGGTGAACATGCGTCCGAAGGATTCGCGGACCTTCTTATAGGCGACCAGCGCGTCTTCTTCCGTCCGGTCGAAGGTGTAGGCGTCCAGCATCAGGAACTCGCGTCCGCGGATCAGGCCGCCGCGCGGGCGGGGCTCGTTTCGGAACTTCGTCTGGATCTGGTAACCCAGGAACGGAAGCTGCTTGTACGATTTGATCGTGTTGCGCACGACATCCGTGATGACTTCCTCGTGCGTGAAGCCCAGGAAGTAGTCGTGTGGCTTGGCGGTGAAGAGCACATCGACTTTGTCGCGGCCGGATTCTTCCAGAAGCTCGTGGGGGATGAGCGCCGGGAAAAAGAACTCGTTGCCGGCGACGCGGTCCATTTCTTCACGCAGGATGTTCGAGA
>JAOQAA010000451.1 GCA_025963815.1 Capsulimonas sp. | reverse complement strand
TCGTGCCGGTAAAGGATCCGCCCGGCTGTGAGAGGGACTTGGCGACCCCTAAACTGATGGGGTCCAGGATCATACTGAACACACAGGGGCAAGCAGGCCGCGCGTCGGAAATCGTCCGGGTGGCGTCCGTCCCCAGTGTAAAGATGAGACTGTTGTTCTTCTGCATCTGCGATTTGATCGTCTGCTGATCCTTGTCTTTATCTCCAGACAGCGCAATCACGGCAATATCGGTCGAGTCGCCGTATCCCCGGGACTTCAATCCTTTGATGAATCCCAGCGAGGAGGGGGAGTAAAACGCAATGTCTCGGGATTTGACGACCAGGACTCGCCGCTTTGATGCACCCGAAGCCGCCAGCGCGGGGGCGCAAAATCCGTAAACGGCGGCCATCAGGACCAGCAATATTAGAGAAATAAAACGCTTCACAAGTATGCGACTCTCAAACGACGCGAAAATTTAAAATGGCGGCCAAGAACTGACCCAACGGTTTCAATATCGGCATTTTCTACCGAGATATTTAGCAGGTGAGCAACGTTTCTTTACGATACTTAGGGGCTTGGAAGAGGATTTCGATGAGATGAGAAGAGGAGCGGCCAATAAAAAGACCCTGAAAACATTACTGTTTTCAGGGTCGGAGGATATTTCTCGTCGGGAGAAATCCGAGCGAATTTAGCGCGGAGGAGGCGCGCCGGCGGGGAGGCCGCTGAGATCGAGTTCGATCTGATTGCCCTTCTTGCGGGCAGGGACGGCCGCTAGCGGCTCCATCAGCTCCGATGGGGAGCGACGCGTGCCGGCGAGACACTTGCCGTCCGCCGCAAACAGGGCGCCGTGGCAAGGGCAGGCGTAATCGGACTTCGTCGCTTCCCAGCTGACTTCGCAGCCCTTATGCGTACACCTCAGCGAAAGCGCGGTGATTGTCTTGTCATCCGTGCGCGTGACGGACAGCGCGCGGTCGCCGACGGCGACCCGCGTCGGCGTATTCAGCGGGAACTCCTCGGCCTTGCCAATGGCTGTCCACACAGCCGTGTCGTTAACGGGGACCGGCTTCTCAGCTTCTTTCGCGTGGCTCACGGCAGCCGGCAGCAGCAGCAGCGCGCCCGCGCCCGCCGCCACTTGCAGCACTTCCCGGCGATTCAACCCTTGCGTTTCTTCGTTCATTCCCGCTCCTTGAAAAATTACGTCTGGTCTCACACAGCCCAGCGCATCGTTGTGCTTTATGAGAGACTTCATTATAACGCGCATTGTTCAAAGAAGCCAGCGTGAACTTTTCTCCGCATCTTCGCCATTCAATTCCGCCGCACAATCGCCTCCAGAACGGCGCCCATTCCCATCGCCGCCGCCGCGATGATTTGAAGTGAGCCGACAATGGGAACGGCTGACGCCAGCAGCAGAAGCGGAAGGCCGACGCGAATGGCGCCGAGGGTGTCCGGGGGCGCGCCGTCGAGCAGCAAGACCACTCGAGTCCCAAGATGCGCGGATGAAACAAGGACGCCAAACCCCGTGAGCATTACGCCGGCGATCAGGATCAGGATTCCGACTAATGCGAACATCTCGACATTGATGAAGACGGCGGCGGCGGTGGCGACGAAGATCGCGCAGAGAATTCCCCAAACAAAATGCAGAAGACGAGCGCCCTGGGAGTTGTCCAGAGCGCGCTCACCGATCGCGATCAACTGTGGGCCTTTATTGATTCCAACGGCGAAGATGCAGAGCGCGGCGAACGCGGCGAGAGTGAAAAAGACGACGACCGGGCCGACGACGAGAACCACCACCATTCCCCGGCCGTCCCCGGCATGGGCGGCCGGGACCAGAGTGAGCATCAGCAGCAGGGAGGCGACGAAAGAAAGAAAAACCAGACGAAGTCGATTATTCAAGCCGTTCGCCTCCGGGCGTATTGGATCAGCGCGAGGTTAGCGGCCAGTGCGATCAGACAGGCGGGCAGGATCCACGCGGACGTGGGGATCGCGCTTTGTAGGGCGGCAATGGACGCCGGCAGTTCACGCACGGATTCCCACAGCGTGGAAGTCGTCACGGGAACCGGCGGCGGAGCCGAGACAATGCCGGTAGCGGCAGCCTTCACACCGACCAGTTGAGGGTAAAGCGCCCAGGACAGTCCGAAGATCGCGATCGCAGCCACGCCGGCGAAGGCGGCCTGCCGCCAGAGCGCAGGCCTCGACGGCTGAGCTGAAGCCGCACGCTCTTCGATCTTCGCCATCAGGCGAAACGTAAAATCGCTGCTCACGGAGACAGGCTCCTGCACCCACTGCGTGGCGGCGCGGGACAATTGGCGATACTCGCGCCAGTGATCCGTGCAGACGGGGCAGGAGGCGAGGTGGATGTCGAGCGCCTCCCGCTGCGCCGCAGAGAGGGCGCCGTCCAGCGACTCTTGGATATAAGTTTGGGCTTGTGCGCAGTTCATGATTCCCAGTACCCCGCCAGCGTCCCGCGCAGCTGTGCGCGAGCGCGAAACAGATGTGTCTTGACCGTGCCGATCGGCAGTTCCGTCGCCATGGCGATCTCGTCGTAGGAAAGATCGTCCAAATGGCGCAGTAAAAACACGGCCCGATATTTCGGCGGCAGATCGGCGACCGCCGTTTGCAGACGCTCCTGAAACTCCTCGGTGAGAAGCAATTGAAGCGGCGTGTCGGATTGGTCGGCGGGGTCGACCATGGCGTCCAGCACCAGCGTCGCCGGCATGCGGCCATGGGCGCGCAGCTTGTCCAGGCATCGATTGACCGTGATGCGATAGAGCCAAGGACGGTAAGGCGAGCCTTTGCGATATGTCGTTCTGCGATCGTACGCCGCCAGGAACGCTTCCTGCACGACGTCTTCAGCTTCTTCCGGGTTGGAGCTGGCGAGCATCCGGCGGGTGAGGGCGATCAATTTGCCCCGGTAACGCTCGACGATCATGGCGAATGCGGCGGTGTCACCGCACGTGCGGATGCGCTCGGCGAGCGCTTCATCCGACCACGCCTCATCCGTGGAGTGCGCCCCTCCGCCCTGCGCCATACGCGCCATCCATCCCCTCGCGCCCCAAAGACGCATCGGGCGTAACACCATCTCACGCATGCGTCACTCCCGTCGGCGAAAATTGCAGTCCGGGGAACACAGCCCCGACATTGGTATTGCCCGCGCGCCGCGCCAGCACTTCTCCCAAGACATTTCGATAGTCTGTTGTCACGCGCAGATCTCCCGGCCCATCGCGCTGCTCAGGCGACAGTCCAGGCCATTTCCCATGGATGCGGCCGCCTGCGACGCCCGAACCGCCCATGACGAACATTACGCCGGCGCGGCCGTGATCCGTCCCCGCGCCGCTGTTTTCTTCCACGCGCCGGCCGAACTCGGACTGCACGACCACCGTCGTGCGGGCCCAGCGCTCTGGCCCCAGATCTTTGGCGAACGCCGCGATGCTCGCGCCAAGCGTCGTCAATTGGCCGGCGAGCAGGCCGATCGCTCCGCCCTGCGCGACATGTGTGTCATAACCATAGTGATCCAGACACGCCGCCTCGACCCCGACGCCTTTCTTCACGAGCAAGGCCGTCTGCATCAACCCCCGTCCCAAATCATCGGCAGGATACACGGCGCCGTTCGCGGGGTGGTAGGCGTCCGACGAGACATCTTCCAGCGTCTTCAAAACACCGAGCGTTTCCAACCCCGCCGCCCCGAGCGCCCCATTGTTGGTATTGTACATCGAATGCAGGCATTCGTGAAGCTGTGCGCGCGAAACTGAGGACAAATCGTGCAGCGCGAGGTCGGAAACATTCTGCAAGGCCGTGGCGCTTGTCGCGCCGCGCAGGGCGTCGGGGACCATCGATCCCAGCGCCACGGCGCGCAGCGGCGATGGGTTTCGCCACGGCGCGGACGCCAGATGGCGCGCGATCCAGCCGCTCGCCGGTCCCTGCGCGCCGTACAGTCCGCGCTCCATGGTCGCCATCGCCTCGAAGTGCGAGCGGGTCTGGTCACCGGAGCCGCAGGCGTGAACAATCGCCATCTGCCCCGATTGATACAGCGGCAGCAGTGGACGCAGGGCGGGATGCAGTCCGAAGTAGCCGTCCAGATCCGCGACGCCCGTCCCGCCGCCCTTGCTCGGCGACGCCAGCGCCAAGGTAGGACGGCTGCGGTGGTAATAATCGTCACCATAGGGGACGACCAGGCTCAGCCCGTCCGCTCCGCCTCGGAGAAAGATCGTCACGAGGACATGATCGGGCGCACGGCGTTCGGAGTTGACGCCGACCGCGCCCAGGGCCGTGCGGGGCCGCAGAAACGCGGGGATCGTGGCGAGCGCGGCGCGGCCGAGAAATTGGCGGCGAGCGGGCGAGTGAACGGACATAGTCATCTCCATTGGAAGTCGGGCGACATCAACACGCAGGCGCCTTGCGCTCGCGCATCCATCGTCTTCGGAAAACGCGCCAGTAGGGCGCTCGTCTCGGGATCGTGCGCGGCGCGGCCCAGAGCCAGGCTTGAGAGTGTCTGCGCGGAGCTCAGCCCCTCGGCAATCCCGCGCTCAATCAGCGCGTCCAGCGGCGCCTTCGTATTCTGCACGCGGCCCTGGGTCAGATCCAGCGCAAAGTTCCAGCGCGGCGGCAAGCCGCCCAGCCATGCGCCCTCCTGCGTGGGATAGCCGTTCGGCATCGGCCAGCCAAACAGCGACTGCCCCATCTTCTCCAGATGCTCCTGCACACCCGCGCCCCCATCTGTATCGACATCAAAGGCGCGCAGGGCGCTGACAGCGTAGTCAAACGGACGCTTGAAGATGAAGGCGCTGCTTTGTACTTCCGAAGAGTTCAGGACAAGGCGCATGAGGGACTTAATGTCGCCGTCCGTCTCCTGAAAGGTCTTCGCCATGGACGCCGTCAGGGGCTCAGGCGCTTCTCCTAAAAAGTACAGGCAAAGCTTGCGCGAGATCCGATGCGCCGTGGCGGGATGAGCGGCGACAATATCCAGCACCCGATCACCGTCATGCACGCCGCCATGCGCGGGAATGAGGTTTCCCAGGACAGTCTTGGCGCCGTTGTCATGCGCGCCGCTATCGAACAAAAACTCGCCTCGGCGCCAGTGCTTCTGAGATGTCCATCCCGTGAGACAGCGCGCCACTTCCAGAACGTCACGTTGCGTGTATCCGCCATTGACGCCCAGCGTGTGCAGCTCCATCAGTTCGCGAGCGTAGTTCTCATTCGGCGCGCCGCGCTTGTTGACGCCGTTGTCCAGATAGCCAAGCATGGCGGCCGACCGGGCGGACGCTCCCAGCAAGTCGCGAAATCTTCCCAGGCCGTGCTTGCGGATCGTCTCGTGGTCGTCGACGATCTTCAATTGCGCCCCTTCATTCTTGAAAGCGTAGATATTGAAGTGATCGGACCAGAACTCGACCATGCGTTCCTGCAATTGGCGCTTGCTGTAGACCGCTCGCAAGGTCGTCGCCTGCCGCAGGGCCGCGACCAGCCGTTTGTCGTCCTCATCGAACAGCAGGCCGGGATCGGGGTTCAGACTGTCCCCCAGCGAGCGCAGGCGCCACTGCAAAAACTTCGGCTCTTCGATGGCGTCGGGCTTGAGCTGCTCTTCGAGATAGGCCGCTGCCCCGATTCGCTCAACATACGCGATGTCTCCAGGACGGGGCCCGAACGCGGCGCGGTTCAGCAGCCGCGCCGCTTCCGAGACCTTGCCCGACGGCCCAGGGGGCAGCGCATCGGCGCCGGGCGGCGGAGGCTTGGCGAAATGGTTCTCCAGGCTCTCACATCCCGTCAGCGCCGCCGCGCCCAAGGCAGCCGCTCCCACGCACAGTAATTTTCGGCGCGTCAGGCTCATCGTCCCATCTCCCCAAGTCCGATCTCACCCAGCGCCGGGGCCGGCGCGACGACCTCAGGCATACGGGCCGGAGCGCGCAGGGCGCTCCAGGCGGCACCGATCCCGATCAGCGCGGCGGCGGGCGTCACCACAAACCACCCGACAATCGGCGTCAGCCCCGCCCCAACAAACAGCGCCACCGCGCGGGTTCGCTGCGCGAACGGGGCCATATGGCTTCCCACATTCCCGATCCGCTCCCCCGCCATCTGCGCAATCGCCGCGCCGCCCAGGGCCGCCATCAGCGCGATAACTCCCCAAAGCGCGCCCGCTAGAATCTTCACCGGCCCCACCCCACTCTGCCCGATCACGATCGCCACAAAGCCCACCACCACCAGCACTCCCACCCCTCGGCCAAAGCATCGTCCGGGCTGAGCCGCAATGGCCGCTCGCGCCCGCTCTGTTCGTTCGGGGCAGAGCAATCCGATCATCAAGACCAGCGCGCCCCACGCCCCCGCCGTCGCGACCACCGCCGCGATTACCGCCAGAATGTCTCCGATCGTCATGATCTTCCTCCATGGCGGCCCATAACGCCGCTTGCTGTTCTCCATTACGACGGGCGGCCAGGAAAGTTTCAAAAAATACAACAGCCCTTCGTTCTACCCACCCGTCGCTTCGCGCCACCCCTCCCGCAACGGGAAGGGAGTTCAGAAATTAGCGCAGACGGCTTGCGTCAGAACAGTTCTTCCAAACCCTTCCCGTTGCGGGAGGGGTGGCCGAAGGCCGGGGTGGGTGTAACCCGGGACGGGCGGCCGAAGGCCGGGGGTGGGTAGAACCGGAGAGCCGCCCGAAGGCCGGGGGTGGGTAGAACACGGGCGGTCCGCGCGAATCTAACAGGAGACAATCTCATGAAATATATGATGCTGATTTACGGCGCCGAAGACGCCATCACCCAGACCGAGCGCGAAGAGTGCTACGGCGAGTCCGCGCAGCTGGCGCAGCGCCTTCAGGCGAAAGGACAATATATCGCTGCGAACCCACTGCACTCCGTCACGACCGCCACCAGCGTGCGCGTCCGCGACGGCAAGCGGCTGGTCACCGATGGCCCCTTCGCCGAAACACGGGAGCAGCTGGGCGGATATTTTTTGATCGACGCGGGAGATTTAGACGAGGCGCTTGCGGTCGCCGAGCAAATCCCGATGGCGAAAAAGGGCACGATTGAAGTCCGGCCGATTGTCGAGATTTCGGGACTGCCCGAGAAATAAAGCCTCTGGCGATTGTGTGTAGTGAGAACTGACAAGGGAGAAGAACAATGACGAATTCGAAAATGAACAAAGAGCGGGCTTCGCAAATTGCATACTTTTTGCTGCGTGTGGTGTCCGGCCTGCTGTTTTTGCAGGCCGGCGGACTGATCCTCTTTGGATGGTTTGGTGGAATGCCCGGCGGCGCGAAGCTGCACCTGATGTCTCAAACGGGGATCGGCGGAATCCTGGAGTTCTTTGGGGGTATTGCAATCTTGCTTGGTCTGGGCGTCCGACCAGTCGCGTTCGTTCTGTCCGGTACGATGGCGGTGGCTTATTGGCAGTTCCACGCGCCGAATGGGATGTGGCCGGTTCAAAACGAAGGGCAGCAGGCGGTTTTGTTCTGCTTTATCTTCCTCTATCTGGCGGCGCAGGGCGGTGGCGAGTGGAGCCTGGATGCGCTGATCCGTCGCAGACGCGAGGATGCGCCGAATGCAGTCTGGGCAAAAAACAGCTGACAAAACGGTATGGGAGAAATCACACATGGCGACAATGACACAAGCCGCGCCGGCTTCCAAGAAGGCGCTCTGGACGGGGCGTACGCTCAGTGGTTTGACGATCGTGATGCTGGCGATGGATGGGATCATGAAACTGGTGAAGCCCGGCCCCGTCGTCGAGGCGATGGCGAAGCTCGGTTATCAGGACGGCGTGACGGTGGGCATCGGTGTCTTGCTGCTGGTCTGCACAATCCTTTACGCCATTCCGCGCACCGCCGTGCTTGGCGCGATCCTGCTAACCGGGTATCTGGGCGGCGCCACCGCGAGCCATGTGCGCGTCGGCGAGCCTCCGTTTCCGGTGATCTTTCCAGAGATCTTAGGAGCACTGATCTGGGGATCGCTGCTTCTTCGCGACGCTCGCCTGCGTGAGTTTCTTCCCATCCGCCGTTAGAAAAACCATCGAGTATTTGTGAGAAGGGAGTATCCAATGTCAAAAACAAGCGACTTTTTGCCGTCGAGAATCGAACGGATGTCCGCTGTTATGTCCGGTCATGTCGAGCGGGGATACGTTCCCGGCGTGGTGACGTTACTCACGCGCCATGGAGACATTCACGTTACGACGCACGGAGTGCAGGATCTTGAGACGCAGGTTCCCATGCAGCGTGATACGATATTCCGGATCGCGTCCGTTACAAAGCCAATCATCGCGGTGGCGGCGATGATCCTCGTTGAAGAGACGAAGCTGCGTCTGGACGATCCCGTCGACCGTTGGCTCCCAGAACTCGCGAATCGACAGGTGCTGCGCTCCATTGAGAGCGAACTGGACGACACCGTACCGGCCGTGCGTCCCATTACCCTGCGCGATCTCATGACCTTTCGGTTAGGCCATGGCTTTGTCGCGGCTCCTCCGGGGCAGTATCCGATCCAGGCGGCGATTGAAGAAGCGGGAATGGCGCCGGGACCGAAGGCGGCGAACCCAGCGCCGGATGAATATATGGCGCGTCTCGGCTCACTGCCGCTGGTTTATCAGCCTGGTGAGCGCTGGATGTATCACACCAGCGCGGACGTTTTGGGTGTGCTGATTGCTCGTGTTTCAGGCGTCAGTCTGGGCGAGTACCTCCAGGAACGAATTTTCGGGCCGCTTGGCATGAGGGACACAGCGTTCTCTGTCCCAGAGGAGAAGATCGACCGCCTGGCCACCGCGTACCAGTTCGATCCGTTGCAAGGAAAACTCGTGGTCTTCGATCCCGCGAAGGGCGGCGACTGGTCTGCGCCAAGACCATTTGAATCCGGCGGTGGCGGTCTGGTCTCCACGGCCGACGACCTTTGCGCCTTCAGTCAGATGATGCTCGGCATGGGACGATACGGCGATCAGCGTATCCTCTCTCGTCCGTCGGTCGAGCTGATGACGACAGATCAAATGACAGCCGAGCAGAAGGCGGCATCGCTGTTCTATCCTGGCTTCTGGGACACCCAGGGCTGGGGCTTTGGGATGAGCGTCACGACGCGCAGGGACGGCGTCGCCTGGAACCCGGGAACCTACGGCTGGGACGGCGGCTTCGGGACATCGTGGCGCGCCGATCCGCGTGAAAATCTCGCCGGCGTATTTCTCTCTCAACGGATGATGATGGGCGCCGACGATATCACCACTTATCAAGATTTTTGGA
>JAOQAA010000448.1 GCA_025963815.1 Capsulimonas sp. | reverse complement strand
TGGGAAAAGGAAACACCGAATGAAGCAGAGAGCGGGACTGATCATCTTGATCGCCGTCGCCCTCATCGTCGCCGTTTACGCGATGACACGTCCGAAGGCGACAACAACTTCCGGCCCCACGCAAGCCGCCAATGGCCGGCCCGCCGCCGAGGTAACCGAAGTCAGAGGATATATCGGGGGCGAAAAACTGGGGTTCATTGCTGATCCGGATGTCGTCCGTATCTTAAAAGACAAATACGGTGTCCGCGTAAACGCCACGAAGCTGGGCTCCATCGATATGGTGAAGGGACAGACCACGGGACAGGATTTCCTATGGCCGTCCAGTCAAGTCGCTCAGGAGATTTACAAAGAACGCGGCGGCAAGATCGTCCGTGCGGATATCATCTTCAACTCGCCGCTCGTGCTTTACTCGTGGGATTTCGTGACCGATGCGCTGATTAAAGCGAAGGTCGTACGCAAGCAGGGCGAGGAGTATTATATCGTCGATCTGCCTAAATTGATCGACATGGTGAACCATCGGACCCAGTGGAAAGCCATCGGTCTGAATCAGCTCTACGGCGGGATCTCCGTCCGCTCCACCGATCCGGCCAAGAGCAACTCCGGTATGATGTTCGCCGGCCTGCTCGCGAATATGGCCAACGGCGGCGAAGTCGTGGATAACGCTTCAGTCGGAAAAACAATTCCGGTGGTAAAATCCTTCTTCGGCCGCCTCGGCTACATGGAGGGAAGTTCCGGCGATCAGTTCGAGCAGTTCCTGAAAATGGGCGAAGGAGCCAACCCGCTGGTCGTCGGCTACGAAAGCCAGCTCGTGGAGTTCGGCATGGAAAACGCCCAGTATCGCGATATGCTCAAGCAGCGCATTCGCATTCTCTACCCCCGCCCTACCGTCTGGAGCAGTCACCCGCTGATCGCGCTAAACGCCAACGGCTCCAAGCTGCTCGACGCCCTCCACGATCCCGAGATCCAAAAGATCGCCTGGGAAAAGCACGGCTTCCGCTCCGGGCTGCTCGGCGCGCAGAACGATCCAAGCGTGCTCCAGCTCGCAGGCATTCCCGCCAAGATTGAAAACGTCATCCCAATGCCAACGCCGCGCGTGATGGACAAAATCATCAAGAGCGTGGGCGGACAGTAAGAGGCGCAATTTTGGCAACGGCAAAGTTGGAAATTATATCATGAGAAACGGATTGGTATTTCTTGGCATGCTATTCGTGACAATGGTATTCACGCCAATAATAAGCGCCGCAAAAGAGAACCGAATAACGATTGTTCAGTTAGCAATGAATGGTGATGTGGCAGGTGTCAAAGCAAGAATTGAATCGGGAGAGAACATCAACGCAATTGACGCCAGCACGGGAGAAACGGCTTTAACCGCCAGCATATCTGAAGAGAAATTTAAGGTGGCTTCATATCTGATTGCCGCACATGCAGATGTCAACCAGCCAAACAAGTTCGGCAACACGCCTCTAATCTATGCATCGACTGCTGGAAACGCCAAAATTACCAGATCATTATTAGATGCGGGGGCGAGCGTAAATGGCCGAGGAGAAAGAGGACTCACCCCCATATTGATGGCATGCGGATTTGGAAATTTAGCATGTGTCGACATATTACTGTCGACACATGCGGACGTAAACTTAGCAACTTTAGATAAATTGACACCTCTGATGCTAGCAGCGGGAGGAGGCTGGCAGATAGAAAATGGTTTCCCAGGAAAGCCGTTAATAACGATCATAGCTTTTTATAACAATCGTACTGCTGAATTATTGACTCAAAAACTGCTCAATTCCGGCGCCCGTATCAATGATGCAGATGCGAGAGGAATGACGCCGCTGATGTACGCAGATAGAATGGCGTTTAAGAATACGGCGCGTATTCTATTAAATGCCGGCGCTGACGCCAAAATGCGTGATCTGAATTCACATTCCGCCAACGATTACATCAGAATATATCGCAATGTGCGAAAACAAATCGGAAACAAATAAATTGATTTGACGGTTAGCCAAATAGCGCAAAGATTTAGCAATTAGACAAAGGAAACGCGTATGCTGGGAGCCATTGCAGGCGACGTGATCGGATCGATCTACGAGCGAAACAACGTCAACTTTACGGATTTCCCGCTGTTCAGCGGCCATTGCCGCTTTACCGATGACACCGTGCTCACGGCGGCTGTCGCGGAAGTGCTGCTCGAAGGTGGCGCTGGCAGCCATGAGGCGTATGTGGATAAGTTCCATGAGTGGTTTCATACTTACCCTGACGCCGGGTTCGGCGGAACGTTCTTCGACTGGGCGCGCTCGCGCAATCGCCTGCCTTATGGAAGCTGGGGCAACGGCTCCGCCATGCGCGTCAGCCCAATTGGGTATGCGTTTGATACTTTGGAGGAAGTGCTGGCGGAAGCGAAGGTCAGCGCCGAGGTGACGCACGATCACCCCGAAGGGATCAAGGGCGCGCAGGCCATCGCCACCGCTGTATTTCTTGCCCGGAACCGCTCGACGAAAGACGCGATCAAAAACGAAATCGTGCAGCGATTTTCCTACGACCTCACCCCAACGCTCGATGAGATCCGCCCACACTATCGGTTTTACGTCTCGTGCCAGGGTTCCGTACCCCAGGCCATCACCGCATTTTTAGAATCCGAGAACTTTGAAGACGCCGTCCGCAAGGCGATTTCCATCGGCGGCGACAGCGACACTATCGCCTGCATGGCCGGGTCCATCGCCGAAGCGTTTTACGGCGGCGTCCCCGCCCCCATCGCCGAACGAACGCTGAAGCATTTGGACACACGATTGCGCACGGTCGTTGAAGAGTTTCAGGTGACATTTACCGAGCAGAGGTT
>JAOQAA010000277.1 GCA_025963815.1 Capsulimonas sp. | reverse complement strand
TTTTTGGCGGGCTGACGGCGCGGCGCGACGAACAAGTGATCGATCGGTTCCCGACACAAAAAGTCGGCGCGCTGCTGGCGATGCTCGCGTTTTATCCGCGTCAGCGACACACGCGCGAAGAATTGATCGATATGCTCTGGCCGGACGCCGATCTTTCAGCGGCTCGGAATCGACTCAGTCAGGCGCTGGTTTGGCTTCGTCCACAGCTGGAGCCGGAGGGGGTCGTTCGCGGAAGCGTTCTGCTCGCCGATCGTGTCCATATCGGCCTTGCTCCCACTGCATTTACGACGGATGTCGCGGATTTTGATCTGCTGGTAAAAAATGGTCAGAGAGATCTGACGCCAAGTGACCGTAGAGATCTGCTGACGCAGGCGGTCGCGCTCTATCGTGGCTCACTGCTCGCCGGATATTATAACGATTGGATTCTGGATGAGCGCCAGAGACTGCTCGACGCTTATCTTAGCGCCTTACGGGCGCTGGTCGGCTCGCATGAACAGCTGGGCGAGAGCGAGATCGCGCTCGGGTTTGCGCGCCGCGCGCTCAGCGAAGATCCTCTTCAAGAGGAAGCGCATGTCGATGTTATACGCCTGCTCGCTGAGAGCGGACAAAGCGCCGCCGCGCTTCGCCAGTTTCAGGAGTTACGGCGTATTCTCAGCAAGGAACTAGGGGATGAGCCGTCCCCGGCGACTTTGGCGCTTGTCGAGAGCATCAAGAGCAATCCGACTGTCACTCATATCGCTCCCATTGCGGCGCCCGTGCGCGTCACTCCGCTTCCGGCCCCGCTTACTCGTTTGTTTGGGCGGGATGAGGAGATCCAGCGGGTGCGTCAGACGCTTCTTGCAGGCGGAGCGCGCTTGGTGACCTTGATCGGTCCGGGCGGGGCCGGCAAGACCCGGCTTGCGCTTGCGGCCGGAGCGAGTATCGAAAGTGATTGGCCCGATGGCGTTGTCTTCGTGCCGCTGGCGGATATGGATGCGCCACCGATGATCCTGACAGCCATCGCCGCCGCGCTTCGTCTGCCGGCGCAGGGGGCCGGCTCCGCGATGGACCAGGTGGCCGAAGCGCTGAGCGCACGTCGTTTTCTCCTGATACTGGACAATTTGGAGCATCTGGCGGGCGGCGCCGGGCCGCTCATTCGCGAACTGCTGGAACGTGTTCCCACATTGACGGTGCTTGCGACATCCCGGCAGCGATTGGGGCTTGATTTCGAGCGTGAAATCGCCGTGCCGCCATTGCACACTCCTTCCGGGTCCGCCGCTACTGGTGAGCTGATGGATTCTCCCAGTGTACAGCTTTTCGTGGACCGCGCACGCGCCGTCAATCCGGCGTTTGATGTGACGCCGTCGAACGCATCAGCTGTAGCCCAGGTTTGCGATCGTCTGGAAGGAATTCCGCTCGCCATCGAGCTTTGTGCGGCGTGGGCGCAGACGCTGACGCCGGCGCAGATGCTGGAAAAGCTGGAGCGTCGCTTCGATCTGCTGGTCAGCCGCCGCAGCGATATTACTCCTCGGCACCGCACCCTTCGAGCCGCCCTAGAGTACAGTTATCTCCAACTGCCTTCGGATCTCCAATTTGTGTATAAATCCGTTTCCGTGTTTCGCGGCAGCTGGAGTTTGGAGGCGGCGGAAGCGGTTTTCGACGAAGCATCGCAAGCCGCGAGTAGTTCCGGCGATCTTTGGCCGGCGCTGCTTGCGCTGACGGAGCTTCGGGAACGATCGTTGATCGTTGCGGAAGAGCTGGACATGGCGATGCGCTTCCGTATGCTGGAGTCGCTTCGCGAATTTGCCGGAGAACAATTGTCATACGCCGAGCGCGCCCCCTTACGGAAGGCGCACGCCGGATTTTATCTGAGGCTCGCCGAACGGGCGGACGCCGAAACCGCCGCCTCGGATCAAGATCGCTGGCTGGCGAATCTCGATCAGGAACAGGAAAATTTGCGCGCCGCGCTGAGCTGGAGCTTGGAGACGGAAGATGCGGACGCCGGACTGAGACTGGCGGGAGCGTTGGGGCGATACTGGTCTGTTCGCGGAGCGCTGCATGAAGGGGTCCGTTATCTGGAGCGCTTGCTCGCGCTTCCCGCCGCACAGGAAGCGCCGCCATACGTTCAGGCGAAGGCGTGGAGCCTGCTTGGACATCTCCTCTGGTCGCAAGGCGATTTCGCATCGGCGCGCACCGCGCATGAGCAGGCCCTGGAACTGCGGCGCGGAGCAGGCGACCTTCCCGGAATCGCGGAGTCTCTCTACCACATGGGAATTACGGCCTATCGTGAGGATGACTTTCCTCCAGCGCAGGCGTTTTTAGAAGAAAGCCTGGCGATTTCACGGGAGCAGGGCGATCGTTCAGGTATCGCGCGCGTACTGCTGAACCTTGGAAATATCGCCTATGAGCAGCAGCGTTAGCAGGAGGCGCGTAATTTTACGCAGCAAAGTCTGGAGATCGAACAGCAGCTTGGTAATCGACGTCGAAGCGCGAACGCGCTTCATAATTTAGGCCTGATCGCGCGTGACAGCGGGGAGTATAGCCTTGCGGAAACCCTGATCCAGGAAGCGCTGACGATCAACCGCTCTATGACGGACAACTACAGCGCCGCGAGCACGCTTGCGAACCTGGGCTCGACGGCTCTCCTGCTAGGACAAACGGAGCGCGCCCGTGTTCTGTTGGCTGAAGGGCTGAGGCTTGCCTACGATGTCGGTAACAAGCATATCATCGCCTATTACCTCCTGCCCATGGGGCTTCTCGAAGCCGGCGTGGGACAATGGTCGAACAGCGTCTATCTGCTGTCCGCCGCCAAGCGTCTGCTCGAACAGATTGGCAGCGCCCTCGGTCCCAAGGACGAACTTCGTTATGACCAGACGCTCGCCGACGCGCGCTCCCACCTCGACAGCGGCGTCTATACGTCGATTTGGACTCAGGGCCACATGGAACTCCTCGGCCAGATTGTCGCCAAAGCTCTCGCCCTTCAGCCGAATTTACGGACAAACGAATAATTTTTTGCTCTATGAAGCATGTCAGAGTAATATCAGAGTTATTTTGGACTCGCATTGTAGAATGTAGTCGAAGCTAGTGAACGGATGGACTGGGGCGCTTCAACAAGCTTGTTTGCCAGCTCAATGCAATCCGTTTCTTATCTAGTTTCCCTACAATGAAGTGGGAAATTTACCGCGGCTGACCTGATCTCAGGAGGCTTGAGAGAACAAAGTATTCGTTCTCTTTGACATAACGCTTGTCCGAAATTGGACAGCGTCTTTGACGTCTCGACCGCAGAAGGAAATTTCTATGAACCACTCTACTTTTTTTAATCGTACCCGCCGCGCTGGCTTCACCCTCATTGAACTGCTGGTCGTCATCGCCATCATCGCGATTCTCGCCGCCATTCTTTTCCCCGTCTTCGCCAAGGCCCGCGAGAAGGCCCGCCAGATCTCCTGCTCGTCAAACCTGCGCCAAATCGGCCTCGCGACGCTGCAATATGTCCAGGATAATGATGAAACATTCTTCCCGTATAACCAGACTGCTGGTTACCCTGGCGTCATCTTCTGGGATGGCGGTCGCAACTTCATGACCGGCAAGTTCGATACGAGCGTAGGTTTCATCCAGCCGTATATGAAGAGCGCCCCCATCATGGACTGCCCCACGGCTGTCGGCGTTGTTCCGGTAGAGACAAACTTAGGAAACTTGGTTTTTGCGGCATATGGCGTGAGCAACTTTATCATGTATGCCAATCCCTCGTCCGCTGGCCCGCCAACTCCGGCGACGCTTGCCCAGATCTCCAACCCCTCCGATACCATTTTTATGGCGGATGCCGCCTACTTTAAGTCTCCAGGCGTATTGGGCCGAACCGATCACTTCAATGGCGGCGATGACTATGCCATTAATGGCCTGCATACTGGATTTGCAAACGTAC
>JAOQAA010000406.1 GCA_025963815.1 Capsulimonas sp. | reverse complement strand
CAGCATGCGCTGTGGGATCAGCTGTCCGAACGCGGCGACGACAAGACAATCCGGCTGCATTTCGCGGACGAACTCCACGAACGCCTTGGCGCGAACTTTTTCCGGCTGATAGATCGGCAGATCCGCTTCGAGCGCCGCGATCTTTACGGGCGTGCTGGAAACGCGGCCGCCGCGTCCCTGCGGACGGTCCGGCTGCGTGACGACCCCAAGGACCATATGCTGGGACTCATGAAGAAGACGGTGAAGCGCGGGAACGGCGAAGGGCGATGTTCCGAGAAACAGAAACTGCATATTATTCGCGCGTGCTGGGGGGCTCGCCCTCATCCTCGTCTTCGTCGCCGTCATCATCATCGTCGCCGCGTCCCCAGCGCAGAGAATCCGGGTCCGCGCGGTCAATGAACAGAATGCCTTCAAGGTGATCGAACTCGTGCTGGATCACGCGGGCGCCGAGGCCCTCTTCGCGCAGGCGGACGGGGTTGCCGTACTGGTCCATCCCCTTGACAACGACTTCGTTGGCGCGCAGGACATCACCGTAGAGGCCCGGAATGGAAAGGCAGCCCTCGACGCCCAGCTGCTCGCCCTTGCGCTGTAAGATCTTCGGATTGATAATGGCGTGGAAGCCGTCTCCGGCGTCATAGACGAAGATGCGCTTCAAAATTCCAAGCTGCGGCGCGGCGAGACCGACCCCGTTGGCGTCACGCATGATCGTCTCCATGCGGCTGACAAGCTCGGCGATGTCCTCGGTGAACTGCGCCACCGGCTTCGAGTTTTCCCGAAGGATACGTTCGCCTTCGCCTTCGTACTTTACGATAGGATCGTCGGCCCGGATCAATTCCGTCAATTTCGCGGCGGTCTTCGCCATGGATCGTGCTCTCCCGCAGGCCGACACAGCGGCGTATCTCTACGATATATATGAATACTAACCTTGATTATAGCATTGTGAGCGGATCAATATCAAGAGACAGGCCTTGCCGGTCCGAGGCGCTCAGGGCGCTCAGCATCCCCCGAAGCGCCTTGAGGAGCGTCGCCTTGCTGGGAGTGCGTGCGACGATATGCCATCGGTACCGATTGCGCAGTCGCGCTAGCGGACATGTCACAGGCCCTAGCAGTGTCACCGGCAGGTTTTGTGTCTCAATCGATTGGCGCAATGTCTCCACAATGGTTTGACTGCGCGCGGCCGCCAGCGTTTCGTCTTCGTCCGAAATCACGAGGTTCGCCATGTGCGAGAACGGTGGATAGCTGAGCTCCTGACGCGTCTCGATCTCCTCGGCGTAAAAGTTTAAATAATCGTGTTCAGCGGCGCGCAGAACGCTCGTGTGTTCGGGACTGAAAGTCTGCACGAACACCTCGCCAGGCCGCGTCCCGCGTCCCGCGCGTCCCGCAACCTGGGTCAGTAATTGGAACGCGCGCTCTCCGGACCGAAAATCTGGAACATTCAAAGCCGTATCGGCGCTGACGACGCCCACCAGGGTGACATTCGGGAAGTCCAGCCCCTTCGCCACGATCTGCGTGCCGATCAAGATGTCTGCCTCACCGCGTCGGAACGTGCGCAGGGTCTCGGCGTGCGCACCCTTGCGCGCCATCGTGTCGCGGTCCATGCGCAGAGTCCGCGCCTCCGGGAACGCCTGATGCACGGCTTCTTCGACTTTTTCCGTGCCCAGTCCAAAAGGCCGTATCCGCAGTCCGCCGCAGATGGGGCAGTCCGCCGGGGCAGGCGCGCGAAAATCGCAGTGGTGACACTGGAGAAGCCGCGCGCCGTGATGATAAGTCAGCGACACATCGCAGTTCGGGCAGGTCGGCGTATGGCCGCAGTCCCGGCAGAGCAAAAATGTCGCGAAGCCGCGGCGGTTGAGAAACAGAATGGTCTGTTCCTGGCGTTCGAGACGATCTCCAATGGCGTCCATCAGCGCTTCGCTGAAGATCGAGCGCGCCGGCGACGGCGCTTCTTCCTCCGTGGCGCTCCCCTCGGTCTTCGGAGAGAACTTGCGCTGCTCCGGCTTTTTACGGAATTCTTCCCTTAAATCGACGATATGAACCGGAGGAAGAGGTCGGCTGCTAATGCGCTCGGCAAGCGTAACCAAAGAGTAGTGTCCGGTTTTGGCCCGGTAAAAGCTTTCCAGCGACGGCGTTGCGCTTCCCAGCACGACAACGGCGCCCGAACGCTCCGCGCGTCGAAGCGCGGCGTCGCGGGCGTGGTAGCGTGGGGAGGAGTCTTGTTTGTAGGAGCCATCGTGCTCTTCGTCCATCACGATCAGTCCCAGGCGTGTCACGGGCGCGAAGACCGCCGAGCGGGCGCCCAGCACCACGCGCGCCGCGCCGCTCTTGATGCGCTGCCATTCGTCGTATCGTTCGCCCAGCGACAGAGCTGAGTGCAGGACCGCGACATCGTCCTCGCCGAAGCGCGCCTTGAAGAGATCCAATAACTGAGTGGTCAGGCCGATTTCGGGGAGTAAGATCAGCGCGTTTTGACCCTGCGCCATCGTGCGCGCGACTAAGTCCAGATAGACCTCGGTTTTGCCCGACCCCGTAACGCCATGCAGCAGCGTCACGGAGCCATCCTGCAGGGCGATGTGCGCGCCGATCTCCTTTGTCGCTGTCGCCTGGGCGTCCGTGAGCGGCGGCGCGGTGTCGGAAACCATGCCGAAGAAGCGAAACGGGTTGCGCTGGACGGTCGCCTCGGCGTAGGCGGCGAGGCCCTTTTCGGCAAGCGCGCGGGCGGAGGCGTGCGCGCCTGGTCCGACGGCGATCCCGGCGTTCGGCGGCGCTCCTAATAATGAGGCCGGAGCAGAGCTTTCGATCAATGCGCGCAGCATCTCCGCCTGCTTCTTAGCGCGCGTCTTCTCCAGACGCGTCGCTTCTTCCTCGGCGACTTCTATGTCGACCGCCAGGCGCAAAACGCGCACCTTCTTTTCCCGCGCTTTGGGCAGGCTGACCGAGCGGGTTTCCGTCACCACGCCTTTTTTGCGCAGTTCCGAAACGATCGGACCGACTTTGAGGGAGGGAAGAAGACGGGAGAGCTGCGCCGGCGTCGCCGAACCGCCAAGGGAGGCCAGCGCGTCCGCCACCGCGTGCTGCGGCTGCGATCGAGTCAGGGCAAGAAGGTCTCCCCAGTCGTCGGCGAGGGTCAGGGTCGTCTTGATCGCGCTCCCGAGCACTTCCGGCGCAATCAGCCGCACGGCCTCCTGCAAGTCGCACAAAGTCTCCCGCGCGACCCATTCGGCCAGCTCGAAAAGCTCGCGGTCGAAAGCCGACCCGTTTTCGATCCGCGCCGTCACCGCCCGGATCTTCGCCGCCGCGATCTCCTCCGGCGGCTCGGCGCTGAGCCCCACGATATAACCCACCGCCAGCTGCCCGCTGAACGGAACGACCACGGCGTCTCCGATATGGAGCGTCATGGCGTCCGGAATCTGGTAGGTGAACGGCTGGTTCAAACCGGGCGCTTCAAGCTGAACGACGACTGCGGCGTACAATGGGGATTTCCTGACGATTGGGATGAGAGAGCTGCTTATGATTATACTCGGTCGGACGTGTTTGGCGATGTGATTGCCGTTCCAATCCGCGCCGGGAACTCTTCCTCCCCAGGATTCGCTATCCTTGACGGCGGCGCGCACGGAATGCTATGATATCCACCATATGCGTATCTTTGCAGCCATGGATATTGGAACGAATTCGATCCGTCTTGCGGTCGTGGAACTGCAGGAAGGGCTTGCCTGGAATGTGCTCGCGTCGCAGAAGCAAGTGGTGCGTTTGGGCGAAGGCGAGTTTGCGGAGACGCCGAAGCACCGGACGAAGAAATCCGGCGGAGAAGTCCGTCACAAATTGACTGAAGAGGCCATCGCGCGTGGCGCGCTGGTCTGCGCTCGCTTTGCGGAAGTCGCGCGTGGGTACGGCGCCACGGAGATTGTGGCGCTGGCGACGGCGGCGGCCCGCGAGGCGGACAATCGGGATGATTTTGTGGAGAAGGTGCGGGAGCTGGCCGATCTGGACGTGCGCGTCATTTCAGGTCAGGAAGAAGCCCGCCTGATCTATCTCGGCGTCTCCAGCGGAGTAGAGATCCCGGCCGGCAAGAAGGCGCTGTTTATCGACATCGGCGGCGGCTCGACCGAGCTGATCGTCGGCGATTCCAATCGTTTTTATTACCTGGACAGCTTGAAGCTGGGCGCTATTCGGATGACCTCGGGATTTGTCGACGATCCTTCGAAGCCCGTGACGGCCGCGAACTGGGCGCTGCTTCAGCGCGAGGTGCAGTCGGCGTTGGCGCCGGCCGCGCGCGCGATCGCCGCCGAAGGGTTTTCGGTAATGTACGGCTCGTCCGGCACGGCGATCAACCTGGCGGAGATCGCTGCTCACGCGAGCGGCGGCGCGATCCCGACCTCGTTCCGCAACCATGAGCTTTTGCTGACGGACCTTCAGGCGATCACCAAGCGCCTCTGCGCGCTGCCGATGGAGCAGCGGCGGCGTGTGCCAGGGATCAACCCCGAGCGCGCGGATATTATTATCGGCGGCGCGGCGATTTTGCAGACCGTGATGGAGACGGTGGGCGCGACGAGCATCCGTATTTCCGATCGGGGAGTGCGCGAGGGGATCGTCGTCGACCATCTGCGGCGCGAAGCCGGCGGCGCCGCCGTGCATGAAGCCGTGGGCGCGCGGCGCGGCTCGATCCAGCAGCTAATGCGCGCGACGAACGTGGATGAAGCGCACGCCTTGCATATCGTCCACCTGTCCCTGCGCCTGTTCGATCAGTGG
>JAOQAA010000342.1 GCA_025963815.1 Capsulimonas sp. | reverse complement strand
ATACGGAACAGCCACGCCTTCGCATTAGTTCCCAGCTGATACTGATGAAAAAAGCGAAATGCGCGCAGATACGTATCCTGCAGCAAATCCTCGGCGTCGTTGGCGTTGCCGGTCAGGCGCATCGCATTGCGATACAATGCGTCCAAGTGCGGGTTCATCTCCTGTTCGAAGAGGTCCGCATTGGCCGGCGCGATCGTCGCCACATCGTTGTCCAGGGTTGCCTGTGTTGTCACATCGGACATAACCGTCATCCATTCCTGCGTCGCCCGGCCGCCCGGGAACTAACCGGCGGCGACCGTCAAGCGCGCAAAGCGGTTCTTTCCCACCTTCAAAACTTGGCCCGTTTTCACGGCGACCAATTGCCCCGGATCGGAGAATTTCTCCCCAGAGACACTCACCCCACCCTGCTGTACGACACGTTTCGCCTCGCCGGACGAGGGAACCAGTCCAGAGAGCGTCACAAGAGCCGCAATCCGTATGGCGCCGTTCTCATCGAGCTTGTCCGCGCTGAGGATGACCTCTGGCGCATCATCAGGCACGGCGTCTTTCGTCACGTGAACGCCATTCCACTCAGCTTCGGCGGCCAGAGCCGCTTCAGAACCATGGTAGAGCGCGATGATCTCGCGAGCGAGGCGCTTTTTGGCGAGATTGGGATGTGTCGCCTCATTGTCCGTGAGAACTTTGACTTCGTCCATCGGAACATCGGTGCACAGCTCGTAATATGTCAACATCATCTCATCGGTGATAGACATGATCTTGCCGAACATTTCAAACGGCGGCTCGTCGATGCCGATGGCGTTGCCCTTGGACTTAGACATCTTGTCCACGCCGTCCAGGCCGACCAGCAGGGGCATGAACAACGCGATCTGCGGTTCAATGCCATGCTCGCGCTGAAGATCGCGGCCCATCATGATATTGAAACGCTGCTCGGTGCCGCCGATTTCGATATCACTCTTCAAATAGACTGAGTCGTAGCCCTGGCAGATCGGATACAGCATCTCGTGCGTGTGGATCGGCAGGCCGGACCGAAATCGCTTGTCGAAATCGTCTCGCTCCAGAATGCGCGCCACAGTTGTCTTGGCGAGCAGAGTGACGATTTCGTACAGGCCGAGCTTGCCCAGCCATTCGCTGTTGAAGACAACGCGCGTCTTCGCCGGATCGAGTATTTTGTGGTACTGATCGGCGTAGGTCTTGGCGTTCGCGGCGACTTCTTCCTGAGTCAGCTGCTTGCGTGTTTCGGACTTTCCAGTGGGGTCGCCGATCGTCGCGGTGAAATCTCCGATGATCACCGTGACTTCGTGTCCCATGTCCTGAAACTGGCGCAGCTTTCGGAGAACGACCGCGTTTCCGATGTGTATGTCCGGCGCCGTCGGGTCCAGTCCCAATTTGACTTGCAGAGGGCGATTTTCGCTGATGGAGCGTTTCAGTTTCGCCTTCAGCTCGGCAAGCGGGAGAACTTCGGTGGCGCCGCGTGAGATCCGTTCGATCTGCTGGTCAATATCAAGCGTCATGGCAGTAAGTCTAGCACATGCGCGGAAAAGAAGTCAATTCGAGGAAGCGGACAGGCGGATGGCTTGACACACCTCGCCGCCAACTGGTATCACGCCCTTGGCAGGCGAGGACAATCCCATGTCGTCGTAAAACTTTATCCGAACGCCATCAGGCGAGTTCATACTCAGAAAGGCAGGCGCCCTAGTGCTGTCCATCACCAACGAGAAGGTTGCGGGCTTCGCGCCGCAATGGGCCGAGTTTCGTGGATTTTCGATCCTCTTCGACGGCCCAGGCAACTGTCTCCGCCCCCATGGCGAACTTCTCGACCTGACCTGCGACGTGGGTGGCGATCCGAAGCTTGGCTTCTTCAAGAGCCTGCGGGACGCCCTGGACCGGCTGAACCCCAATCTCCTCACGACCACCTACTCCTTCTGCCCGCTCCCATCGACCTCGTACCACGTCACCGTCTGGGATGGGGGCAACCAGGAGAACGTCACGCGGATGTCAGACGAACAGCGCCCAAAACTGGAGGATTACCTTGCGGCCCTGCCCGAAGCCGCCATGAGGGCGCACGAGCTGACCGACATGGCGCTGGCGTCTCTCCTCGTCCTCAGGCGTGACTGGGGCGTCGAGTTTCAGTTTGACGGGCTCATGATCTGGGGCGACGTAGTTATGGTGGCGCGGCTGGCTCCGACCGACGCCTCCCAGCGCGCGTATGAACGGTTCGTCGCGGAGCGCCGTGGCTTGAACGCCTCGTTTCGGGAGAAATTCGGTATCGGAGCTTCGGAGGGCTACACGCCGCACGTCTCGCTGGGGTATTTCGCCAACCGTGAGGGCGCACAACTGGCGTTCCCATGCTTACAGGAGTGGAACGCGCTTTTCGGAGAACGAATGCGGGACTTAACTCTGTCTTTCGAGCACGCAAGCTTATACGGCTTCACGGACATGGCGACATTCTTCACTTCTGCGGCTCCCGTATCAGAATCGCCTCTGTGACCTGAGATGCGGCGACACGTACCCACCGTCCGACGCCGCGTTCACGCGGATATGGGCGAAGAAAGGGAGTTCTGGCGGCGACGCGAGCGCCATCTTGATCGACGCAACGGACTCATCCGTTGTCTGCAAAGCCGTGTCGACATGAACGTCGTACGGCGTATGGGTGTGAACGATGTCGTAATGCGAGCGAGCGTAGCCTGGCCGCCGATCCCCTCGCGCTATCTCGCGCCGCTCCAGTTCGTCGAGCGGGCAGAACACACCGACACAAAGGGAGTCAATGCCTTCCAGGGTCGCGGCCAGCTCTCTCAGCCAAGAGGTTTGCAGCCAACCGCCAACCGCGATCACGTTGCTGCCTGTCCTGGCGATGGTCGCCAGACACCCGAAGTACCCCGACAGCCAATGCGAGAGGCGCAGATCATCGTTCCATGATGGGTGCGATCTCTCCTCAGGCGTCGGCTCCCACCACCCCGTCCTCTCGCCTGTAGGCTGCATACGCGTAATGTCGTCGGCCTCGAGCGCCCACCAGTATTCATCCAGGTTGCGCTGGAGAGCTGTCGCCAGCGTGCTCTTTCCCGCACTCGACGCGCCTTGCAGAAACAAGACTCTCCCGATTCTCATTTGCTTCTCCCTGCATCAGTAACAGTCTATTTCATACCTGAGCCACAGCCGCTCGACCAGTTCTTCATCGGCGCCTGCCAGACGATACTCCCACAGGCTCACCAATTACCATATCGTCCACATAAACGCAGCCGCTCAACAAATTCACCGACAAAGAGAAAATTCAGCAGGCAGGCGTTGCCATGAACGAATGTCGTTCCCGTTCCGCCAAAGAGCCAGTCATCAACGCACGTTGTGTGGATAGTCTTCATCGCTGCCGCCCGAATCGCCGGGCGAAAAGCTTTTTACCGAGGAAGGACCTGGCATCCGAAAAAGAGGGTCTTCTTTCGCACTGGCTGACCGCCTTGAACGACGGTGTCGAGCGCCTGCGCGGCCCAGGCCGTTTGAGGATCGTCGCAGAATCGGGCGGCGTTATAAGCGCCCACATAGGACATATGACCGGAGCGATCCACGATCGCCGCAGCGGGCGCCGCCCAGACGCCAAAGGAACGTGCAATCCGGCCATCGGGATCGGCCGCCGCCTCTCCGCCGCCGCGTCCACACCAGGCGGCGATTAAGTCTTCCGAACTGTCCAAACCGGCGTCGCCTTCGACGATGGTGACGAACCGAACCCCCTGCGCCTCGTATTGTTTTTGCAGATGGGAAACATGCGCTTCCATGTAACGGGAACAAGGGCAATGCGCGTTCCAGAAGTTCAGGACCGTGACGGTCCCCGAGGAGTTCAGGTCCAAGATCCCCTTGGTCGTTGTCAGAAGTGTGACGGGCGGCTTTGGTCTTAGGTCCGGCTGGGCGATCGCCGCGCCGCGTGGGCGCGCGACGGGACGCAAATACTGAGCCTCTAAGCTCCAAAAGGCGGCGCCTGTTCCCACAGCCCAGGCGCCGATCACGCCGCCGATAAGCCAGGAACGCCGAGTTTTGATCGCGAGGGAGTTCATCAAGCCGCTTTCAAGCGCGCATTCGGCTGGGCGCTTTCCACTTCCTCATCGACCTGGAACTGGCGCAGCGAAGCGCTCGTCTCGACGGCGGCCTCGGAAACGAGTCGCGCGATGGAAGAAACATGGCCGAGCGTGTGCAGTTGCTCGCCGACGATCAGCCCGACATGCTGGGCCGCGTCGCTTGCTTCGCCGCCGATCCGGGCGATCTCCCGAATCGTTGCGCTGGTTCCTTCGACCTGCCCCACCATGCGCGCGGCCGCTTCGTTATGCGCGGCAAACTGCCGGTGAAGCTGATCGATGCTGGCTGAGAGGACCTTGCCGCCGACATCGATTAGCTCCGTCGCGCTCTTGTTGCGCAAAGCCAGCTCCCGGATCCGCGAGGCAAGCTCCGAAGTCGTCTCGCCCGCTTCCACGACTTCCACGGCCATCGCAAGGACGCGGTCGAAGTCGCTGTCATGCCCGGCGTTTCGTGAGGTGACAATCAGGACATCGGCGATCTCACGCGTCATATTGCCGACAAGTTCGTCGATCTGCCGGGCGGCCTGCGCCGATTGGTCCGCCAGTTTGCGCACTTCCTCAGCGACAACAGCGAACCCGCGTCCATGCTCGCCGGCGCGGGCCGCTTCAATTGCGGCGTTCAGGGCGAGGAGGTTTGTTTGTGAGGAGATATGACCGATCGTTTCCGCGAATTGACCGATCCCGACGGAGCCAGCTCCAAGCTGGTCCAATTTCTCCGCGACCTTCTCAACCGCCGCCTTGGTCAGATCAGCGCTGGCGCGCACCACGGCGACCGCGCGGTCCGCTGAAACCTGAGCCGCCTGCGCCGCCGTCACTTCCTCGGCCGTCGCCTCATTCACCGAAGCCGCCTGGGCGCAAAGATCGAGGACCGATTGCATCATCGCCTGCGTTTGCTCTGTCTGGATTGCGGCTTCCGACGAGATATCGCCCGCCATCGCTGCGGCTTCCAGTATTTCCCGGCAGGCTTCTTCCGCCAGGCGCGCCTGGTTCCGCGCGCCGTCGGCGACACCCTGCACGGACTGCTGGATGGCTTCTCCGCCCGTCCTCACGCCCGCCGCCGCCCCTGCGGTCTCCACCGCCCGCGCGACCATCAAATCCACATCTTTGCTTGCGGCGCGCACCGTGTCCGACACCCGCTCCAGCATGGTGTTCACGGACTGCCGCACGCCCGCCAGCGGGCCGTCGCCAGCGCCCGTCAGCCGTACGGTCAGATTGTTCTGCGCCAAGCGGCCGTCGCCGAGGGTTCGCGCAATATCGCCAAGCTGCTCAGCCACCCGCCATTCCCGCCGCATATCGACGGCCAGCACGACCAGCACGCTTGTCTCAAAAACGACGAACGATGCATGGATCGCCGTTCTCAGAATAATTCCGATGCTTTCACCGCTGTAAACATAAATGGGCAGCCCCACCGTTTGACAGATCGCGAAGGCGACATGGTGGACGGCGACCGCGCCCGCCGCCGCGACAATCGGCCGCCAGTCACGATACGCAAGCAAAAATGCGAGCGCGCTGAAGATGTGAAAATG
>JAOQAA010000324.1 GCA_025963815.1 Capsulimonas sp. | reverse complement strand
CTCCATCCGAACACCGAGGGGTGGTTTCGATCGCGCCGGATCAGTCCATGATATTCCGCTTCATAACGAGGCCACGCCGCCGGGTCTTCCAGGTTGAGCGCAATCGCGCTGCCAAAGATCCCGGTCTCGTCGAGCACCATCATGCCCATCTCGTCCGCCATATCGAGATAGTATTGTGGATAAGGCTGCGCATGTGGACGTACGGCGTTGCCGCCGAAGTCCTTGATCATGGTGTACCAGCTCCAGACGAAGCGCCGGGACATCATGAACGGGCCGAACGGATGCGAGAGATCGCCGGTCATCTGGATCTTCTTACCATTGAGCAGCAAATCACGGCCATGGATCTTGAGCTGACGCCAGCCAAAGCGCGTGTACTTGATATCCGTCGCATAATGCTGGCGCTTTGTGGTCAGCACCAGCCCGTAAAGCTTAGGGGTGTCGGGCGTCCAAAGGGCGAGCTTGCCTCCGGCGCCGACACGCAGCGTCAGCGTTTTGCTGGAATGAGGACTGAGATTGACATACGTATCGGGGATCGTGAGGACGACGGAGCCAAGGCGTGACATCGGTTCCGGCGCCGAAAGCACATCCTTTCCCGTCAGATTGATCCAGGGACGGACAACGCCGCCCACCTGCACGCGCTCCGCCGTGGCCGCGCTATTTTGCAGGGTTGCCTGCACGACGAGCGTATTTGTATCGACCAGCGGCTGCACGAACGTTTCTGAAATGTGCACCGCCGGCAGCGCAACAAGAGAAACATCCTGCCAAATCCCGACAATTCCATCGAGCGACGAGCCATGCGGATATGGTTTGAGAAAGTTAGGATATTTGGCGCTTCGATGATTGAACAGGTTTTGGCTGCGAACGCCCACGAGCAGATCGTTCGGACCGCCGCTCTTCACGAAGTCCGTAACATCAAATTCGAATGGCAAAAAATCGTCGAAGTGATGGCCGGCTCGATGACCGTTGACGAGCACTTCGCAGTCGCCCGCAACTGCCTCAAAATGCAGCACGACCCGCTTGTCACGCCACCCGACGGGAACGGAAAAACTTCGGCGCAGCCACCCCATCTCCACACGATCCCACGTTTCGGGATAGCTCGGATAATACAGCGAACTGGGCTGATAGGGCCGATCCGTTCCGGCGCCGACATTTCGCCCATTGCCCCAAGTGTTGACATTCCAGGGCGAAGGAATCTTAATGGGCGTCGTCTCCCATCGGTCTTCCGAAGGCGGAGGCAGCTCCGGCGGAACGCCCGTGTCGCGTTTGTATCCGGCGGGAACCGCGATCGGCTCGAAGCGCCAAGCCCCATTCAAGCAGATCTCGTCACGAAACGGCTTTTCTACAGCAGCGACAAAGCCATCGCTCGGCGCGAATGCGCGATGAAACACCGTCCCCGCCATCGCTCCCCGCCCCGCCAAAGCAAATGCGCAGCTGGCTCCCACGAGCAAGGCGGCAAGAATGTTCTTTAGGTTCATAACTCTTCCAGAAGAAATCGAGAAATGTCATATGACCATATGACATTAAGTTTAACCATATGGTATCACGACATCAGACGGATGTCAACACAAAAACGCCGCTCCAATGAAACTCACGTTCATTGGAGCGGCGTTGATAGAACAACAACGGGGTTGATTACTTGGCGCTCGCTCGCACGGTTCGGAGACCGAACACGCCGCCGGCCATGGCGCCGGGGCGGGAGGCGAAGCGCACGATGACGGTGCTCCTGCCCTGCATGAGCGCGACGGGAATGGCGTAGGTTTGATCGAAGAACGCGTTCGGTTTGTTGTTTGCGAGCGTTTGCGTTGCAATCTTCTCGCCATTGACCACAATGTCGAAGGTGCGATTGCCGGTTTCGCCGCCCCAATACGTCACGACTAAGGTGTTTGCGACGGCGGGGTCAACCTTGAGAGTGTATTCGAAATAGCCGCCATCACTCGCGTCGCGCCATTTGCGATTGTTTGCGTCGCCCTCATTGGAGCGTCCGCTTTGTAAGTGGTGGTCGGCCTCGGATTGCTGCTCATGCGGCCGCACTTCGTCGATGGTGCGCGCGGCCAGATTGCGCTGACGCCGCTCCTCGGCGGCAATCGTTGCCCGCTTGGCTTGCCAGTCCGCCGGTGAGTACGTATTCCAGTAGACATTGTAGCGGATGTGCTGCGCGCGTGAAAATGGGATCAATTTCACATCAGTCGCATGTCCCGCATCGGTCTGGGCGATGCCGTGCGCCTCAAACGCCAGCTTCGCTCCGGGCGCGCGCCGGATACTTTTTGTCCAATCGTTAGAAGATGACCAATTGGCGCTCGAAACCATCGCGGGGACGGGTGGCGCGGGGTAGTTGGAGTAGACCGTCTGGTTGTCCACATAGTCGCTGATCTTGTCCATGCCCTCGCGCCCCATGTCGCCGGCGAGGACGATAGGGCCGTAGAGGATCGCGCGCTGGCTGGGGCTGTCGTGCAGAGGTTCGGACCGAAGGTGCATCGGCAAGCGCCATGTCACAACGTCGCCATTCTTCCAGGTGCGCGTGACGGCGGCGTAGCTGCCCGGGCCGGCGGCGACCTTTTGCGCCTTGCCGTTGATACTCAATACAGCGCCGGTCGTCCACGCCGGCTGGCGAAGTTTGAGTGTGAACGCCGTCGGCTTCGCGGCTGCGATCGTAAACCGTGTCGTGTCTGTATCGGGAAAGCGTGTGTTCTGTGTCAGCGTCACGCCCTTCGCCGCCCACTTAAGGCGCGAAGCAATGAAGAGATTCACGAACAGCGTATCGTCGGTATGGAAGTAGATCGTGTCGCCATACTTCGAGTGGTTCTCCAACCCTGTCCCCACACAGCACCAGAACGCCGTGGTTGGATTGGAGTAGACTTTGAAGCCGCCGGGCTTGAGGGAGTTGAGATAGTTGAAGCCGCCCTTGTCCGGGTCCTGGGAACTGAGGATCTGATTGAACAGCGCCCGCTCGTAATACTCCATCCAGGCGTCCAACGGCTCGACCTGATACAGATCGCGCGTCAGCTTGAGCATATTGTAGACGTTACAGTTTTCGGCGGTCTCGCCGGACAGATGGTCCCTGGTGTCCGCAGGATCAAAGAAATGCTCGTGGTCCGAGTTGCCGCCAATGGCGTAGGTGCGGTTCTGGGTCACAGTCGTCCAGAAGAAACGGGCAGCGTCGCCGTACTTCCGGTCACCGGTGAGTTCATAGATCCGCTCAAAGCCGATGACCTTCGGGATCTGCGTATTGGCGTGCCAGCCGTTCAGCATGTCCCGCTTTTCGCTCATGGGATCGAGCAGAGCGCGCTGGGAGAATTTGTGCGCGAGGTCGAGATACTTTTGGTCGCCGGTGATGGCGTAGACATCGGCGAGGGTTTCGTTCATGCCGCCGTGCTCCTGGGTCAGCATGATCGCCCACTGCTCGTCACTGAGATTTTTGGTCGTATCGATCGCCCAATCTGAAAGCTTGATCAGACATGTCTTCGCCTGTGAGTTGCCTGTCAGTTGATAGGCGTCGCGCAGACCGGCGAAGAGCTTGTGCATCGTGTACCACGGCACCCAGCCGCGATGCACCCCATCTCCCTTCCCCGCTTTGACATCATTAAACATCGCGCGACCGTCGGGAATTCCGGACACATAACCGTCGCCGCTCTTCTCCTGGCATAGCGCGACCTGGGCGACGCTGTAATCGAGCTTTTGCTTAAGCCGCGCGTCGCCGGTCGCCTGGTACATCATCGCCAGCGCGGACAGATAGTGCCCAAACGTCTGCCCGCCGACACCCGCGCTCTCCCAGCCGCCGTAAATCGGCGCCTTTGCTTCCAGCCCGGCATTAGTGCGGAAGTTATGCAGAAATCGATCAGGCTCCAGCGAGAGAATATAATCTAAGTCGAGCTGCTGCGCGTGCTTGAACGGCCCATCGAGCAGACGCACATCGGTCAAAGGGAATGCTTGTGCCTTCGCCGCAACCTTAGGCGCCGCTTGAGCCGCAGTTCCGATTGTCAGAGTAAGCGCGAATGCGCATTTAAACGCTTTTACGTGTTTCATATGTTCTTATTGTATCATTTGCAGCGCTTGCTGACTATCACAGAAAAGCACATATTTATATGACAAAAGTGACATGCAAAAAAATGAAAGCGGCTCTGAAGAACAAGTCTCCAGAGCCATTTTGAGAACCGTCGCGAAACTAGCGTCCGCCGAGTCCCGTCAGCGACACCCCTTCGATGAAGTAGCGCTGCGTGAAGAAGAACAGCACGATGACCGGAAGCATGACCATTGTCGTGAACGCCATCAGCATGCCCGGATTGCCGCCGTGCGCTGACTGGAAGAGCTGCAGCACATATGTGAGAGGCATCTTCTCCGGTGTCGAGATGTAAATCAGCGGCCCCATAAAGTCCTTCCACGCGCCGATAAAGGTCATGATCGACACGGCGGCAAGGGAGGGCTTGACCATCGGCAGCATCACTCGCCAGTACGTCGTGAGGTAATTGCAGCCGTCGATCTTCGCCGCGTCCTCCAGTTCCTTGGGAATGCCCATGAAGAACTGACGCAGCAGGAAGACATTGAATGCGGCGGCGAAGAACGACGGAACCCACATGGGATAGAGCGTATCGACCCAGTGCAGGCTTCGGAAGATCAAGAAGCGCGGCATCATCGTGACGGCGTCCGGCAGCATCATGGTCGCCAGAACCAGACCAAACAGCCAGTCTCGTCCCGGCCATTTCAGCCGCGAGAAGCCGTAGGCCACCAGGCTGGACGAAAGCGTCGTTCCCACGACCGAAAGCAAAGCGATAATCAGCGTATTTTGCAGATTGACAAGACCATACTTGTTGGCCTTGGGCAGGAACTTAAGCGCATCCGGATAGTTCTTCCAGACCGGGGCGAAATGTCGGATCTCCGTCACATCCGCCTTGGAGAGATGCACCAGCGAGCCGCCGTTCAGGATCTGGATGTCCTCCATGCCGTCTGGAAAGACTTCCTTGACGGCGCCTTTGACCCGTTTGCCATTGTTCGTGATCCAGACTAGGCCCGCATCCTTCCCATTCAGCGTGGTCATCACCTGCTGTGTTGGAATAAACTCCGGTGGGAAGCGGTTCATCTGGCTATCCTCCTTGAGCGATGTCAACACCATCCAGAAGAACGGGATCAGAAACAGCGCCGATCCAGACACCAGCAGCAGATGAAGCAGGGATGTCTTCATCTCGCGCTCTGGAATAAGGTTCTCTTTCGGCGTCAGCACTTTCGACGCGACCGCTGTGCCGATTGCGAGCATCGCGACGAAAGCAGTAATCCGGGTCGGCGGCGAAAGGAACATGTCCAGAAGGAAAGCAACGACCGGCAGAACCAGCAATACGCCGGCCTTTGCCTTGTGCTCCATGCGGAAGGCGCGCATGATGTTTGCGACCCAAAAACCGAGGGCGCAGTAACACGCCACAATTATTACCAGCCAAACAAGTATGTTCATATTTTTAACCCGCTTTGATCATCCAAAGGCGTCGATTACTTATCTTCCGTCTCATAATGAACCCAGCGCGGCGCCATCTTGAGCTGCCCCATCGTCAATCCCAGGATAATGATAAACAAGATCCAAGCCAGCGCGCTGGCGTACCCCATCTTGAAGTACTGGAAAGCATTATTGAATAGATAGACGACTGGCACCAGCAGACTGTCGTCTGGTCCGGTCGTCTGGCCGCCTCCTGTATTACCGAGAATGTAGGCCGTCTCAAATGTTTGCAGCGCGCCGATCGTCCCCATGATCAAATTGAAGAAGATGTAAGGCGAAAGCATTGGCAGCGTGATATGGCGGAACTGCGCCACGGCGTTGGCGCCGTCCAGCGACGCCGCTTCGTAGAGCGTCGATGGAATCGATTGCAGGCCGGCCAGCCACAGGATCATGCCGCCGCCCGCGCCCCAAAGGCCGATCAGGATCAAGCTGGGCTTAGTCCATGACGGCACGGAGAGCCATCCGGGGGGCGCGATATGCGACCAGGGCGTAATCGCGGTGTTCCAGAAACCGTTCAGCAAACCGCGCGAAGGATCGCCGTTCAGGATCCATTGCCAGAGCAGAACCGTCGCGACGGCGGGGATAATGCTGGGCATATAGAACGATGTACGATAGAACTGCTGTCCTTTGATTTTCGTGTTCAAAAGCATCGCCATGGCGAGGCTCGTCATCATCCCAAGAGGAATCCCGAACACCGCCAGGTACAGGGCGTTGCCGATGCTCTTAATGATAAACGAACGGTCGACCGTCGCCAGCGACACGTAGTTGGACATGCCCGCCCACCGGGCGGGATGGAGGACATCGTAGTCGCAAAACGAAAGGATCAGCGAGGCAATGATCGGACCAACGGTAAAGACCAGGAAGCCGATCACCCACGGCGTCACGAACCCAAATCCGGCCCACGCCTCCACCCGCGTGGCGCGGCGCTGGCTGCGCATCCACTTGGCGATCATAAAGCACAGGGCGGCGATGGCGATCAGAACAATGATGACGACCACTGTCACCAGCGGCTTCATCGGCAGAACGGGATGCGCTTCACGGTTATAAACCGTGTTCAATTCGGTCTGCACATGCTGCTGCCCATAAAGAAGCGCATCGTGCGGAAGCTTGGTGTGCCGGATCGACTGATCAACAGCGCGCACATGCTCATCCCAAAGACGCTGGCCGACAAAGGTGACCGGGCGGAACTTTGTGTAGGGCAGAAGGTCGCGGGCGGTCTGTAACGAGTTCAAGAATTTGGGCGGCAGCGTGCTCTTGTAAGCTGCAAAGACCGCTGATGTGGATTTGTTATTGGCGCTGAAACCCGGCACGAACAAGCGGCCTAAGCCATGGACATAAGCCGCCTGAGCTTTGTTACCGATGAGCGCCGCTTCCGGCGAGTTCATCCACTGAATGAACTTCCATGCCGCGCGGTCATGCTTGGCGCCGCGCGGGATAACCCACGCCGCGCCGCCCGACCAGGTTAAATAAGTCGGATCGTTCTTATACTTGCCGACATGGTGAAAGCGGTCATCGGGCACCGGAACCGGGCAAACGCCGAACTCCAGTTCAGGATGGTAACGCGCGATCGAGTTGCAGAGGTAGTTGCCCGCGACTTCCATCGCGAGCTTTCCCGTCATCAGCGGGTCCTGGTCGTTGCCGGTGAAGGTGCCGGAAAAGGCGTTGATGTTGTCGACGCCGCCGAGCTGGTCCCACCAGGAGACGACATTCGTCAGAGCGTACTCGGTGCCGGGATTGGCCAGGGTACAGGTGCGGCCATCTGGTGAAAGAAGTTCGCCGTCCGACTGCCAAGACCACAGATAGAGCCATCCTTCGCCGTAAGTCGGGATGAAGCCGATTTGCGTGAGACTGCCATTCGCATTACGCTTGGTGAGCTTCTTCGCAGCGTAAATCAACTCGCTCCAGGTACGCGGCGGCTTCTCTGGATCCAGCCCCGCTTTGCGGAACATCGTCTTATTGTAGTAAAGAACACGGTCATCGGTATCCTGGGGAATGCCGTATGTCTCACCTTCGTAAAGCACTTCGCTCCATGTCGCGGGTACATAATCCGCCTGCTTGATCGCTTGTGGGTTACCGCCGGCGGAGTCTTCCGCAAGAAAATCGTTCAGCGGACGGAAGGCGCCGCGGCTGGCCCAGTCGCCGACGGTGAAGCGGTCCTGTCGAACCAAATCCGGGGGAACTCCTCCGACAATCGCCGTCATCAGCTTTTGCGGGTTCATGGCGCCGGCGCCCATGGAAAGCGCGGAAACCTTGATGTCGGGGTTACGCTTCTCGAACTCGGCGATCTGCGCGTCCTGATCCTTGGTTTCTTCGCCGGACTCCAGTCCCCAGATGACAAGATTGATCTTATCGGCGGCGCGGGAAACACGCGGCCCCATCAGAGTGACGGAAATGAGGATGAGTAACACCCACAGGAATGACCGCAAAACCGGCGGAAATGTCTTCTTATCGATCAGTTGTTGCATAGTTGAAATCCAAGACGCGAGATGCGTTCAAACATCGGTGTGAGCATTTTCCAGAGATCGACAGGTCGATCGAATGACAAGCGGGGCCGACATCAGGATATGCTGCTTTTCCCGGTCTTTGCCGGGATTGGCAAGACGCTCCAGCAGCAGCATGGCCGCCCGGCGGCCCATCTTATCGAACGGCTGATGTAATGTCGTCAGTGTGGCGGGCCGGGGCGAATGCCGCTCGACATCATCAAAGCCGATAATGCTGAAATCGGCTGGAACCGTCTTGCCCCGCGCTTCAGCTTCGTGCATGAAGTAGTGCGCCAGGGCGTCATTCATCGTGATCACCGCCGTGGGCGGCTCCGGCGATCCGAAGAATTGATCGAAGGCGGCGCGCACGGCCGCTTCGTTTCGGACATAACGGATATCCTTGCGCATGAGCACGAACGTCCAATCGGGCCGCGGCGGCATGCCCAGCGCCGTCATCGCCTCCGCAAAAGCCTCACGGCGCTCGTGAACGGCGGTGGAAGGCTCATCGGTGGTCAAATGCGCGATGCGCGTATGCCCCAGAGCGTGAAGATAGGCGACGGCATCCTCAATAGCGGACTGATTGTCCACACCGACATAATCGCATCGATGCCCTTCGGGATAGCGGTCGATAAACACGACCGGAACGCCGAGCGCCTCCAGCGCAATCAGCTGGGGCAGCGTGCTCTCAGAGCCCATTTGCCAGATAATAACGCCGGCGGCGCCTTCGCTGAGCACCGCTTCGAGCGTACGCTTCTCCAGCTCCACCGCGGCGCTGTCGCTGTCACCATTTGTGTCGAAGACTTGCAATCGATATGGCGCGTCGGCGACGCGCAGCGCCATATTGATGCCATGTAAGATAAACAAAGACGCCGGATGTTTCGGATGTTGTGGAAGAACGGCGACGATACTGCGCAGAGGCTTGGGAGCCGGAGAGGCCCCCGCGATCGCATCCACACTCCGCGTACGCTGATCGCCCCGCTGTGTGACCCAGGGGCGCCGCCCCGGCTCGCGCGTGATGAGCCCCTGCTCCTCAAGCTGCGCCAGCGCGCTGCGGATCCCAGACCGGTCCACGCTAAACTCCTGAGCAAGCGCCCGCTCAGTCGGAAGCCACGCGCCCGGCGCGTAGTCCCCCGCCTCAATGCGCTTCTGGATCGTCAAAAAGAGTTGCTGAGGGCTTA
>JAOQAA010000303.1 GCA_025963815.1 Capsulimonas sp. | reverse complement strand
TCGTGCGCCAGGTCCTTTTCGCCAAGCTTGTGCAGCTGCTTGGTCGCCGCTCCCAGCTTGTCCTTCGCCAGTTCGAAATCTCCGCGCTCCTGCGCCCGCTGCGCTTCACGCTCGTACTTGTAGACCGTAAACCGATCGACCAGGTCCATGACGGGAGCATTCACCAGTGCGACCTTGTCGCGGTCGCTGGTAAATTCGGCCGTCACGACTGTCTTCTCATTGCCCTTGCCGCTGCCGGTCGTGGCGCTGGCGTAGGACCAGGTGAGCATGATCTCCGCCACCATATGCGATCCCGGCGAGGTGTATCCTGGAATGAACTGCACGAGCACTCCGACGGGAGAGGCGCTGGAAACGTCGCCGATGCGCGCGCGGATCCAGTCGTCCTCGGTATAGATCTCGTCGAACAGGGTCATGGAGGGGCGGACCAGGAACGCTTCCTTGACCATGGCGCCTTCCAAACCGCGCACCGCCATATACATATCCGTTACGGACACGGCCTGAAGCGAGGTCACTTCGCGCTGCAGGCACGCGACCAGCTCGGTGGTGTCGGCGGCGTAATGGTATTCGCCTCGGGAGTTATCCGCGATCTTGATCAAGAACTCTTCGTCAAACTCTTCGCCGATCCCGACAGTCGTGATGGCGTATCCGCGCTCCTGGACATCGGTGACGCGCTGCAGGGTTACCGCAGGGTCTTGCACGATGCCGTCCGTGATCACGATCAGACGGTTGATACTGTAGGGCGATGTGTTGCGCGCCAGGGATTCTCCTGCTTGCGTGATCGCATCCGCCATATACGTTCCAGTGCCGATATCGATCCCCAGCCGCTGCTCGCGCAGGGCGTCGAGGTTTTCGATACAGCGGTTCGGGAAGGCGCTCCAGTCCTGGTCGCCAAACAACGTATGCAGACGGTCGGCGAAGATAATGACCGAAACACGGTCTTCCGGCGTCAGCGTCGACAAAAGCTGCTTGATGGCCTGGGTGGCAAGCGCCATGGGAGTGATCGCCGCCGAGCGCATCTCTTTCAGGGTCTGTCCTGTCCAGTAGACGGCGCTGCGGTTGTCGGCGGTTCCGCGCTCGATCTCGTCTCGCGAAATGGCCAAGGCCATCCAATACTCTTTTTCTTCCTCGGTGAACTGGAAGTGGTGCATCGTCGCAGAATCGTCGAGTACGATCACCAGGTTCAGAGGAGGGCGACCAGCGCCGGCGCCATCCTCCACTGGCTGAATATCCAGCAAGGCGTAGTAGGGTTCTTCCAGATGCGTGGCGCTTGGAATGAATGGATGGCTGAGAGACAATCGGACATTTAAATTACTGCTCACGAAAGCGCGTCTCCTTAGAACAATTTACAATACACTATATTTCGCCCAGATTCACGCTTTAGGCCCAAATTTCCTGCTTATTCGTCAAAAAAAAGAATGCTTGGTCGGTAAATTTATTCCAGAGGGCGTCGTTGACTTCCCGCGCGGCCAAATGCTACAAAATCGAAGCAGCTTTCGACACCCGAGTCGGAGAGTCCTTTGGAGGTCGGCGCGACTGGCGTGACGGGGAGTTTACCCCGATGAAACGCCGACCTGAGAAACGAGCCGTACGCCTGGGCAACCTGTCAACACAATTTGTTGCGCGGTCTGTCCAGGCGTTTTTTACTGGGCGCCGCGCTCTTTGCCCGGACCTCAATATAGGAGAGATCAATCCATGCGTCGTGTAGAACGAGCGTTGTTAAGTGTGTCAGATAAAACAGGGCTGATCGAATTCGCCCGGGGACTTTCGGAACTGGGCGTCGAGCTGATTTCCACCGGCGGGACAGCGAAGGCGCTGGCGGACGCCGGTTTGCCCGTGAAGAATGTCTCCGACGTTACTGGCTTCCCCGAAATGCTGGAAGGCCGCGTCAAGACCCTCCACCCGATGATCCATGGCGGTCTTCTTGCGGATCGCTCCAAACCAGAGCACATGAGCAAGATCGCTGAGCACGGCATCCTGCCGATCGACATCGTGGTTGTCAACCTCTATCCCTTCGCCGCCACCGTCGCGAAGCCGGGCGTAACCTGGGAGGAAGCGATCGAGAACATCGATATCGGCGGCCCCTCCATGGTCCGCTCGGCGGCGAAGAACCACGCCGCCGTCGCGGTCGTCGTGTCTCCATCTTCTTATACCATAGTGCTGGATGAGCTGGTGCGCAATGATGGTCAGCTTGACCCTGAGACGCTAAAGCGCTTGGCCGGCGAAGCGTTCGCACATACGGCGGCTTATGACGCCACGATTGCGGCGTACTTTGCCAAGAAGCTGGGCGAAGGGACCGAGAGCGTCCTGCCCGCCAAGCTGACGCTCAGCTTCGAAAAGGCGCAGGACCTGCGCTACGGCGAGAACCCGCACCAGAAGGCCGCCTTTTACCGTGAGGCTCAGGGCGGGCAGGGCGTCGCGTCCGCGCGCAAGCTGCACGGCAAAGAGCTTTCGTTCAACAACATTTACGATCTGAATGCCGCTTATAATCTGGTACAGGAATTCTCGGGTGAGAAAGACGCCACGGCGGCGATCATCAAGCACACCAACCCGTGCGGCATCGCGGTCTCCACCACGCTCGCCGACGCCTTCACCAAGGCTCGCGCCGGCGACCCGATCTCCGCATTCGGCGGCATCTTGGCCACATCGCGACCGATCGACGCCGCGACCGCCGAACTGATCACCGGCAAGAACACCTTCTTCGAAGCGATCATCGCGCCGGGCTATGACGAAGACGCGTTCAAGATCCTGACCGAAAAGAAGCAATGGGGCGCGAACCTTATCCTTCTGGAAGCCGCATTCGGCGCTGAAGCCACCGGCGAGAATATTGACATCAAACGCGTCACCGGCGGTATTTTAGTTCAGACCGAGGACAAGCACGCAATCGGCCGCAGCGATCTGACCACTGTGACGCGGCGCGGCCCGAGCGACGCCGAAGTCGCAGACCTGCTGTTCGCCTGGAAAGTCGTCAAGCACGTCAAGTCGAACGCGATTGTGATCGCCAAGGACCGACAGATCGTCGGCGTCGGCGCCGGTCAGATGAACCGTGTCCAGAGCGTGCGTCTCGCGGTCGAGCAGGCTGGCGAAAAGGCCAAGGGCGCCGCGCTCGCCTCCGACGCCTTCTTCCCCTTCGCGGATGGCCCTGAAGCGGCGGGCATCGCCGGCGTGACCTCGATCATCCAGCCCGGCGGCTCCAAGAAGGATGGCGAGACGACTGAAATGGCGGACAACTACAATATCGCCATGGTCTTCACCGGTCACCGCCACTTCCGCCACTAAACCGAACCATATAGTACGGCTGCGCGAGCAATCGCGCAGCCTTTTTTTGACCTTCTAAAAGCCTCCGCCATGACCACAACAGACGACGAACAACTCATCACCATCACCGAAGCGTGCAATCGTTTGGGCCTCTCCGAGCGCACAATTCGTCGCTACCTCAAGACGGAATTGTCGTCTGAGCAAACGGTGGCAAAACAGCGTCGCAACTTGAAAGGTCTACGAACCACAACGTATATAAA
>JAOQAA010000291.1 GCA_025963815.1 Capsulimonas sp. | reverse complement strand
CGCAAGGCCTGTTCAACACGATCATCTCGTTCGTAACGATGGGCGCTAAGGGACCTTACGACTGGCTCGGCAGCCCCGCACTTGCCCTGATAGCCGCTACTCTGCCGGGTATTTGGACGACCGCCGGCCCCGGCAGCATCATCTATCTGGCTGCGCTCAAAGGCGTTTCCGAGGAGATGTACGAAGCAGCGGACCTCGACGGCGCCTCGATCATGACGAAGATCCGAAAGATCACCCTGCCAACCCTTAAACCGCTGATCATGATCACCTTTTTAGGCGCCGCGATCGCGTCGTTCCAGGCGTCGGACACCATGCTCGTCATGACCGGCGGCGGCCCGCTCTACGCCACGCACTCATTGGGTTTGGAGATTTGGTACAACGCCTTTATGTACCTGAAGTTCGGCTACGCGACGGCGGCGGCGTGGATCATGGGGATGATGCTGGTTGGGTTTACGGTGTTCCAGCTGAGGATTATTAAGAACCTGAAGTTTGCGACGACGAAGGCTTAGGATGGCCCTCACCCCCCGCCCCCCTCTCCCACTTCTGGGAGAGGGGGGCGGAGTAAGAGTGAGATTTTAAAGTTAGGATCTTTGTTCTTAACAAAACAAAAACTCTGACTCCCCTTCTCCCAGAATTGGGTGAAGGGGCTGGGGGATGAGGGCCTCCTCACACCAGCGCCAGAATCTTCCGCGCCATATCAATAGCCTCGGGCCGGTCCACATCTGTCCCAATCTCCGGGTGCTCCGTGACGATCGCCGCCACGTTTCCGCCGCCGAGCAGACGACTGACGCCGGCTTCGAGCATGGGGACGGTGAGCTGTGAGGGCGCGACGGTCTGGGCCAGAAGGACGCGCCAGAGGAGATTGCCTCCAAGAAGCTTGGCGAGGCGCAGGACGTCTTTGCGGGCGGCGTAGGCTTGTCCGATGATCTCCTGCTGCTTCGTAATGAACTCGGTGCGTACTACCATCATGTTGCCGCCGGTGAACTCGCCTTCGCGCACTTTGAGGGTGGTCCGTTTGATCTGCGGGAAGCGCTTGCGATAGGAATCCATCGGGATGATGGGGTAGCATAGGTCCGCGCCGCGCGCGGCGGCTTGCGCCACGAAATCGTCGACGCCCGCGCTGGTAATGAACGGAATATCAGAAGTCGAGATCAGAATATATTCACCGCTGCTGTCCGCCTGGGCGGCGGTCACGCCCGCGACAAGGTTCTCGACCAACGAACTTCGTTCGGGCACGAGCGTATAGGCGGGATTTGCGGGGACCTCTCCCACGACATAGAGCCGGTCCACGGATTTCGCCGATCGGAGCGCCTGGACGACGAAGTCCAGCATCATTCGTCCGCCGAGCGCGACCATAGCCCGGTTTTCCACACCCGTCGCCGCCCGCATTTCGTCACTGGTCTTTCCGCCGGCCAGCACCACCGTATTCAAAAGTAACTTGCTCAGAACATTTCCTCCCGATCCCATGTCTCCGTCAGCCACACGCGGCCGACATTTCGCTCCGTAAGTCCCTGAGCTATGAGTTCCGCCATTTCTTGCCCCCGGGCGGCAAGGAAGATCGCCGCGCCGCTGCCGCAAAGCAGGGGGCCACTGGTATCATACCCGTGCGCGCACTGCTCCATGGCGTCAAACGCCATCTGGATCTGCGGAATCCGGCGCGCGACAAATTCAAAATCATTGTGGAGCATGGAGACGCGCCCCGCCGCGCGTTCGTCCCGCCATTGCTGGGTTGCGTTCGAGAGTATCCGGTCCGGCTGGGCGTCCAAGGCGCCATAGGCGGCTGCCGTCGAGACACCCACGGTCGGATTCACAATGACGAGCGAGTGATGCTCCCAAGAGGCGATCTTGGAAATGCGCTCGCCGAGGCCCTGCGCCAGCGCCGTTCCCCCGGTAAGAAAGAAGGGGACATCCGCGCCGAGGGCGGCGGCAATGTCTGTGAGGCGGTCCTTCGAGAGATGCAGCTCGAACAAATTGTTGATGGCGCACAGGGCGGCGGCGGCGTCGCTGCTGCCGCCGCCGAGGCCGGCTTGCGAGGGAACATTCTTTTCCAGCACAATGTGCAGGCCGCTCTTGTCGCCCGGGATGAGACCGCGCGCGGCGGCGGTCTTTTGCAGCCGTACGGCGGCTTTGTGCACGATATTGGAGGGATCGGCGGGCACGCCTTCGGCTTCGGGGCCGGTGACTTCCAGGATGGCGCCGGGAACATCCGGGGTTGGGGTGATGTTCAAAACATCATGCAGGGCGATTGTCTGCATGATCGATTCGATGTCATGATAACCGTCCGGGCGCCGGCGCCCGACGTCGAGCGTGAGATTGATCTTGGCGTGGGCGCGGATTGAGATCGGGAACTGCGTCGTCATGGCGTGGCGGAACCTGGATCTTTGGCGGGCTTGCGCGCCGATTGGGAGTGCTTGCCGGGTTTGGGAGCGGGCAGGACTTCCGCGACGGCGGCGGCCATATCTTCAGGCTTGGCCTCGCGGAAGCGCGGAAGCTGTCCGAAGGCGGCGGCGAGAGTGCGCGGTCCATACTTATCGTCCACGGTCAGCATCTGGCCGATGAAGTAACGCATCCCGAGTTCATCCCGCTTTGTGACCCACGTTTTGCTTGGGCCGATCTTTTTGTAGAGTGTAATGGCGGGGGCAATCAGCAGCCGGTCGAAATTTGGCGCACCGCTGAAATCGCCCCAGGCTTTCTCCACCAGACCGGGCATTCCGGGCGTCCGCTGGATCCATCGGACGATCAGACGCTCGCCGAGATAACCATTCGCCCAGTACTCGGGATCGGTGTAGCCGCCAATTGCGGGGACGGCGAGGTGGGAATACTCATGGATGATCTCGCGGACCCACTCGATGGAACTGCGCGAGGCGTCTAAATCGTAGAGATAAAGATTGTCGCGCCATTGTTCGCCGCCGCTCTGGCCGCCCCGGCAGAGCCAGACGTTGAACGGGGTGTCGCCATTCGCGGTCGGAGCGCCTGTTTTTTGCGCCCAGGCTTGATGCGCGATGGCCAGCAGCGATCCGGTCCGCTCGGCGAGTCGCTGGTCGCCAGGAACGGTGTAGTGGACCCGGCAGAAGAGTTTTAACTCATTGTCCGTCGCTTTGGCGGTTTTGAGATAGACACAGGTTTCGTGGTCGAAGGTCCAGTCGTGCTGCGGCTCCTGCGTTTTGCAGGGAAGATACGCGTTGACGCTGGCGACCGATCCCAGACCTCCGCCGATATCGCTGACGGAGACGGGAAGAGCGGCGAGTGTTGCGGGAGTAATATGGTTGGGCATGCCTGCCTGGATCAATTGCTCGACCTTCAGGGTCGCCGCAAGGCCGTCCGGCCGGAGTTTGTGCGCAGCGGCGGCGTAGTCCAGGGCTTCCTCGGCATTTCCCTGAAACTTTGCCTTGTCCGCGTGCTCTAAGAGTTCATCGTAAGTTAACGCAGGGGCGGGGGGACTCGCCGGCAGCGGGGCGAGCGCCAGCAACAGCAAAAAGGCGGCAGGCAAGGCCCGGGTCATCACGTACTGAAAACGGTATGCCATGTTGCAGATATTATAACACACCGGCGAATGCTTTTCAGAAGGGCAAGTGAGAATATGAACAGATTTCGACGAACTTTCGCGGGCGCGCTCTGCGTGGCCGCCATACTCTCGGCCGGCGCCGCCTTTGCGGAAACGCCTGTGCTGAGCGCGAAAGACCAGAAGCAGGCGGACAGCGAAGCGAAGGACGGCGCCACGATTTCGGCGGAAGTCGTGAAGCAAATGAAGCTGTCCACGGATCAGGCGCAGATCGACCGGGTCAATAAGATCGGCCAGAAGATCGCCGAGTTCGCGAACACGACCCGAGTTTCGATCGACCCTAAGAAAGGCTTTGGGAACGACAAGGTTTATCCCTTCACCTGGCATTTCAATGTGATCGACTCTAAGGAAGTCAACGCGTTCAGTCTGCCCGGCGGCTATGTTTATGTGAACTCCGGCCTGCTCAGCTTCGTCCGTAGTGATGATGAGCTGGCGGCAGTCCTCGGACACGAGATCACGCACGCCGCGCATCACCACAGCGTGGAGCTTGCGCATCAGCAAAGCAAGTTCAGCACCGGAACCATGGTCGCCATGATCGCCGCGGCCTTGGCCCATGTGGATATGCGGGATATCGCCAATGTTGCCGCCGGAGCCAGCTACACGCAGATGGGCATTATGAACACCCATTATGGGCAAAACGCCGAGAGCGACGCCGACCATGGCGGGATCGTGCTGATGCAGAAGGCCGGATACAACCCCGTGGGCGCCTTGACATTTATGCAGCGCCTGGCCGAGCAGGAAACGCACGGTGTGGACATTAATTATGGTATCCTTCAGGATCACCCGTTCACTAAGGAGCGTGTTGCGTCCATTGGAACGCAGCTTGCGCAGATGAATGTCGACGTGACGCCTAAAGTTCTGGCGACCGTCACCAACGCCAAGCGATTCGCGGTTCAGGATGGCGCTATGCCGGGCGCGAAGAATATTGTGTTAGGCGACGTTCTGTGCGCTACGCTGGACGATCCCGACGGTACGCGGTCGCAGTCCATCGTGAAGGCGCTCAATACGCAGTTTGACTCCGGGCTTGAGCTTCGCCATATCAGTCAAACGGAGAATCGGGTGCTGGTCAAGGATCGGCCTCTGCTGACGATGACGGCGGCCGACGCCGCCCTGGCCCACGAGCCGACGCCTGCGGCGGTGGCAAGCGATGTGGCGAAGAATATCAAGACGGCGCTCTATCGGTCATCCTTTTCTCTTTACAACCCGGACGCCAAGCCGCAGGTGACATCGGGCGCGCCGGAAGCGCAGCACTTCCTGAGCGTGAATGGAGTGACCGGCTTCAAATAACGCCGAATTTCCTCTTGAATTAAACTGGCTTTGAGTTACCCTCACGCCAGCGGGACCGTGTGAGGTTTTCTCGATCGTTCGTGATTGACACTGGAATGGAGTACTTTCAAGTATGGACCTCAACCCGGCTGGGTGGCTGCGCTTTCTGATGAACGGCGGCCCGATCATGTGGCCTCTGCTCGCATGCGCTCTTGTTGCTTTGGGCGTGATTATCGAGCGCTGGATGGTGATCGGCCGCGCGGCGACGGATACGGAAGAACTGCTGGAGCAAGTGCGCCGCCATCTTTCCGAGGGACGGATCGCGGACGCCCTGGCGCTGGCCGAGGGGACGCGGGGCCCGGTGGCGTCGCTGGTGGCGAGCGGTATCCGCAATCAAGACCTGGACGCCGATGCGATCGAGCGCTCCATGGAGGAGCTGGCTTTGCGGGAAACTCCCGTCTTGTACAAGCGCCTCGGGATCCTCGACACGGTCATTACGATCGCCCCGCTGCTTGGTCTGCTCGGCACGGTGACTGGTATGATCAAGGCGTTTAACGTCGTGGGCAATGTCGGCCTGAACCAGCCGATGGGGATCACGGGCGGCGTCGCGGAGGCCTTGATCGCCACGGCGACCGGCCTCGCCATCGCCATCGTCACCCTGATCGCTTATAACTACTTGACGGAGAAGGTCAAGGAGATTATCTCCGAGATGGAGACGCGGGCCACGCAACTCCTGAATATTCTGGCCAGTCTTCGCGCGAAGTCTTCCCGAGCGGAAGCTGCGGCCCCGGTGGCTGGGGGCGCGGCCTAACCCATGAACCAAGACTTGCGCTTCCTGCTCGGCGGCGGCGTCATGATGTGGCCGCTGTTCCTCTGCGGCGTGATTTCCGTAGCGGTCATGATCGACCGCCTGCTCGCGATCGGCGCGACGGTGGGCGACAATCGGCGTCTGGTCGCGGAGGTGGAGAAACTCGTCCAGGCGGGCAAATACGCCGAAGCGCTCGCAGCGTGCGAAGCTCACCCCGGACGCGTCGCCGCAATGCTGGCGAGCGGTCTGCGTGCGCAGGGTCTGGACCGTCTCGCGATTGAGCGGCACATGGAAGAGTTCGCCCTGCGGCAAATGCCCGTCATGATGGATCGTCTCAGCGTGCTGGACACCATCGTCACGCTCGCGCCGCTGCTTGGCCTGCTCGGCACCATTACCGGGATGATCAAGGCGTTTCATATCGTCGGCTCCGCCGCGACCAGCGCGCCGACCATCATTACCGGCGGCATCGCGGAGGCGCTGATCGCCACATCGGCGGGCCTCGTAATCGCCATCGTTACGCTCCCCGCTTATAACTTTCTGACCGAACGGGTCAAGGAGAACATTTCCGAGATGGAATGGCGCGCGACGCAGCTTCTGAACACACTGGCAGGGAGGCGAGCATGAAACTGCCCCGTCAGGAAATGAAGCGCGCCCGGATCGAGATCATCCCAATGATCGACACGATCTTTTTTCTCCTGGTCTTCTTCATGATCGCCAGCCTCGCGATGATCCCCATGTCCGCGCACAAAGTCGATTTGCCGTCCAGCAGCACGGCGGCGCTGAAGCCTTTAGAGAAAGCCGTCGTGACGATCTCCAAAGAGGGCGACTATTATATCGATCAGAAGAAGATCGCTGGCGTGGGGGATATCAAGCCGATGGTCGCGTCGCGCCTGGCGCAGAACCCTTCGCTGGTGGTTGTGATCAACTGTGATAAGTCGCAGCAGATTTCCAAGTTCACACAGGCCCTCGATCTGGTGAAGCAGGCGAATGCGCAGAACGTGATGGTGGCGACCGACCCGCAGTCGCCCCTGGAGGCTGCGCATTGAAAATCCCGCGACCGCCGATGCGCAAGGCTCGTATCGAAATCATTCCGATGATCGACACGATCTTTTTTCTCCTGGTCTTCTTCATGATCGCCAGCCTCAACATGACCCGCATGCGCGCCATCGCCGTGGCGCTGCCGAAGAGCAGTCCCGCCGCGATGGCGTCTTCTGGCGGCGCGGGGGGCGGCGGAGATCTGATCCTGACGCTGACCGAGAGCGGTGACTACTATTTGGGCAAGCAGCGTTTAGGCTCGGACCCGCAGGCGCTTCAGGCCGCCCTGACTGATCGCTTGCGGACCGCCGCGCCGCGCGACGTCGTGCTCAACCTCGGCAAGCAGCAGACGACCCAGTCTTTGGTCAGCGTGATGGATGTCCTGAACCACGCCCGCACGGCGACGGGGAAGGACGTTCCGGTGCTGATCGCAACGGAGCCGGTCGATCAAGAGGGACGCGCGCTTCCGTCCACCCCGCAGGCTGGAACCCGATAAGGGAAGTATCAACATGGTCTCTCGCAAATCACGTCTGGCAATCGCTTACACCTCCTCCATTGTACTGAACGGGGCGTTCTGGCTTGTTTACAGCCATGAGCTGCGTTCGGGCAACGCACATCCTGCGGTCAGCAACGAGACGGTCGAGCGTATGAAGCCGATGACCGTAGGACTGTTCAAGCCCCTGCCGCCGCTGCCTACGCCTCATCCGGCGCAGGCCCCGTCGAATTCGGGACTGCGACCTTCGGAGATGGGCGCGGCGGGCGCATCGCCGACTCTTCGTCAGGCGGAAGCGAAGCGGGACGCTGCAGAGCGCGTTCTCGCTCAGAAGCAGGCGGCGGCGAATGCGGCGCAGGCGCGCGCGGCCGGTTTGGCGTCGCAGTCCCAGGAGAGCCAGAGAGCTGCCGCAACCGCCACGACGAACGTTCAGTCCGCGCAGCAGTTTGTCCAGCAGGCGCAGCTGATGATGCGGACGTCGCAGCAGAAATTAGCCGCCGCGCGCGCGGCGCTTGCGCAGGCGGCCCCCGCGTCGCATGCGGCGATGAGCGCGGCGGTTCAGGCGGCGGCTAAGCGCGCAGCCTCGGACGCCGCCCAGGCGCAATCGGCGAACGAAGTATTGGCGCAGGCTCAGACCACCGCCGACACCGCGCGCAAGGTCGCATCCTCCCGCGAAGCGGCGGCGCAGGCGGCTCAGAGCAAAGCAGCCAGCATGCAGGCGGAAGTCGCCAAGGCTCAGGATCGCCTGAACGCTCGGATCGCCGCCGTGCAGCAGATCCGACCGCAAAATGGGATTAAGATGGCTTCTCTCCCGGCGGCGGATTCGGACATCAACTCCAAAACCGACAGTGAGGAAGCGGCGGCGCCCGATCGCGCGTCGTTGGAGCCGCAAAAGAAAGAAAAGCCGCAGTCCAACATCGTGCTTCAGCGCATTCAAATGTGGAGTCCGAAGGCGGGTCAAAAGTTCAATCTGGCGACGAACCTCAACATCACCTTTCCCAAGGACATGCAGGTCACTCCTGGCCCCGCGCTGACCGAAGATCAGGTCGCGCAACTCCAGGAATTGATGCGTAATCAGCATCTGCATACGGTCAAGATGGATCGACGACAGGTGCGCAAGCTCGCGGATATGCGCCGCAAGAGCACCAGCAAACCCAAGCCGAAAAAGATGGCCAAGTCGGACAGCGAGGACGAGCGCCGCCGCCAGCAGACGAAGCGCGCCAAGCCGCGTCCTCCCATTCGCAAGACGATCAAGCCACAAGGCGTGATGGCCTCCAACCTGCCGCGCCCGCGCTCGCCATTCGTGGTGAAGACGTGGGACAAAGACATGTACGACCGCTGGGCTCCGCGCCAGAGTGATAATTCTGGAATGCCGGAAAACACTGCGTCGCCACAAGCAGGCGCCGGTCAAGCAGGCGCCGGTCAAGCAGGCGCCGGTCAAGCAGGCGCCGGTCAAGCAGGCGCCGGTCAAGCAG
>JAOQAA010000251.1 GCA_025963815.1 Capsulimonas sp. | reverse complement strand
GATAGACATCGCGAGCGCCGCCTTCGGTCAGGATCGGGGCGGCCAGCAATCGATCGCCCACCAGCCATTCGTCCTGGAGATTGAAGGTCTTCTCATCCTTCGGGAATTCCAGGAAGAGCGGGCGCATGAGGGGCGCGCCGGTCGCTTCGGTTTGAGCGGCGAATGAGTAGAAGTACGGGATCAGGCGATAGCGCAGCTCGATGGCCTTCTTGGTCGCGGCCTCGACATCATTGCCAAAGGCCCAGGGCCAGCGCGGCGAGTCTAAGTTGCCGTGAGCGCGCATGATGGGGATAAAGACCCCCTGCTCGATCCAGCGGGCGTAGAGCTCCGGCGACGGAGTGGTCTGGAAACCGCCGATATCCTCCGCGATGTAGGGCATTCCGGCCATACTCCAGTTCAGCAGCGTTCCGGGCTGATTTTGCAGGGTGTCCCAGTCGCTGTTGATATCCCCCGTCCAAACGGTTCCTCCGTAGCGCTGCATGCCGGGCGAAAAGGCGCGGTTGATGCTCCAGACCCGGCTCGGTCTCATGGCGCGCCATCCGTCCCACTCGGTCTTCGCCATCAGGAAGCCTTCATCGCCGCTTTGCTCGACTTCATCGTTCCACCAGCCGGCGGCGCCTTCCTGCATCAAGGGAATATGCTTACTCCACCACCAGTACTGGGCGACGGGCAGATCGAAGCGCAGGTCGGTTCCGAGCGGGCTGCTCAGCACCCATCCCTGGCTGCGCGCATAGTCCAGATTGGCTCCGGTGACGCGCGGCTTGCGGATGCCGACAAAACGCAGACCCAGATCTTTCATCTTTGCGAGGCTGCCCGCCGGAAACGTCTTGGGATTGAAATCCCAATCGTTCTGGAACCAGTCGTAGTCGTAGATAAAGGCGTCTACGGGGATCTTCCGATCCCGAAACTGGGTCCACTTGTCCTGAATATCGGCGGCGTCTTTGTAGCCCCAGCGGCTTTGCATGAAGCCAAATGTCCAGCGTGGCGGGATGGGCGCCGGCCCGGTCAAACGCGACTGGGCGTCCAGAAGGCCATAACTATTCGGCGCAACACTCAGATACAGGTCCAGAAAGGGGCCAGGCGTCGTCCAGGTCAGTGTCCCGCCTTCTTCCTTCCACGAAATGCCCGTCTGATTGTTGGCGACAAACGTGCTCCAGCCCCCGGTGGACCACAGGAAAGGAACGCGGGTCCAGCCGTTGCCTACGCCGCTATTGCCGAAGGGGTGCGTCAGATCGCCCGAGCGGTTCATCCCTGCGTTGCCCGCGCCATAGAAGCGCTCATTCTTGTCGTGCGCCAGCGTGAGCGTGACGGCGCCATTCGCCGCCCCAATGGTTCCCGATGGCAGCAGTGCCTTCCCCTTACTGTCCAGCAAACGCACGTGGCCAGCCGGGCTGACTTCAAACATTCCCTGCGGCGTTTGAACCGTCACAATCCCGTCCGCGCTGCGTCGGACGACGGCCTTCGTCCAGGGCGTCGTTTTCACCACGAATGGGCTTACGGCCGGCGGAGCAGCAGCGGACGGATACGCGACGATGTGGAACACGCCGGGATCAATGGCGCTGACATCGATCGTCAGACCGGGCGCATTCACAATTTCCGCACTGGCGGCATGGGCTATTCCAGAGAGTGACAGGAGGCAAAGTGTACCGGAGGCGGAAAACAATCTCGAAACCATCGTGTTGAAAAACCATTTCCTTCAAGGCAATCGGAGAAAAAAGATCGATAGAAACCCACCTCCAGACCTGCGCGGATCCAGAGGTGGGAGAGTAGATGTTAGATCTTGCTGAATGTCATGGCCGCGCTGCCGGAGCCGCCGCCAGTGACGTTCATGTAGCTCGTGCCGGCGGCGTGCTCGCCGGCGTCATTCTGCGGGTCGGCGCTGGCGAGCGCATCCTTGCCAGGGGCGATCTTGCTGGCCTTCAGCCACTTGACGTGACCATCGCACGCCAGATAGTTAGAGCCATCGGTATGAGTGCCGGTCGCGCCGCCGGGCGCCGACCGCAGCGTGTTCGCGACAGGATTTCCAGTGGCGTAATAGGCGATGCAGCCCGAGGCGCATCCGCCCCAGAAGTTCTGGTCCATGGTGGCGCCCGTGGAATAGTCACTGGTCGTGGTCGCGTTGTTGATATCCATGGTCGCACCGAACGCCTCACAAAGCAGCACCGTCGAAGCCGGAGCCGCGAGCGTCGCCAGCGCCGTCGTGTGTACATTGTTGGCGGCGTCCCGGCTGCCGTCGCCCAGAAGAGAGTCGTTCATGGAATAAGAGACCGTCTGCCATACGCCGAACCCCGGGTTGTAGGAAGTGGAATCGTCGGGGCATTTGTAAACGCCGATGGACTTTAGATACGGGATGATCGGATGCGCCCATCCGCCGCAGTAACCATAATTCGGATTGCCCAAGGGGAAAACCTCATCGTTATCTTGAAGGTACTGCATGACACCCAGCCCAAGCTGCTTCTGGTTGGACGCGCAGGAGATCTGCCGCGCCTTCTCGCGAGCCTTGGCGAAGACAGGAAACAGGATAGCGGCTAAAATTGCGATAATTGCAATAACAACTAGTAGTTCAATGAGAGTAAAACCGATGCGGCATGAAGTGTGTTTCATTGCGTATCTCCTATAAGCTTGGATCATCATGCGACCATTCTAACACAACAATCAAACCCTGTCAATACATTATGGACACAAATGGTACGGATTATTTTTCAGATGGCCAGATAAGCCATCCTACCGTGCTATATGTGGCGTATTACCCCAGAGGTATGACGGCGCAGCAAGAAGAGTATCTCAAGGTGAAAACAAGAATGGTAGCAAATGGTTCGACAGGAGGTTAGATGGGAGCAGCGCTGATCAATTATCCCCGGTTGTAAAAACCGGGTCTGGGAAGGGCTCCGCCCTAACCGTCCGTACCGGACGGACAAACTATGGTTTATCGACCACAGATATTTGTTTGTCCGGCACGGACAATTAGCCGAAGGCTTCCCAGACCCGGATTTCATATCCGGGGAACGACGCCTGTACGGATTTCATATC
>JAOQAA010000250.1 GCA_025963815.1 Capsulimonas sp. | reverse complement strand
CTGGGTTACAAGTTCGGGATTGCGCAGGAGAAGGGCTTCTTGACCGGAAGCGGCGCCAACCAGCCGCTCGGCGTATTTACGGCGGACGCGAACGGAATCAGCACCGCGCGCGACGTCACGATGGCCGGCTCCACCGCGATCACGGCGGACGACTTCATCAATACGAAGTACAGCCTGAAGAGCCAGTACATGGGAACAGCGCATTGGATCCTGCATCGCGATGTCGTCAAAGCCGCGCGCAAGCTCAAGGACGCCAACAACAACTACATCTGGACGACCGGCCTTGGACCGGGCGGCGGCTTCCAGGGGACGCCGGAGCAGATCCTGGACCGGCCGTTCCATATGAGCGAGTACGCGCCGAACACGTTCACGACCGGCAAGTACATCGGCATCTTCGGAGACTTCTCTCGCTACGTCATCGCCACGGCGCTGGACATGCAGATCCAGGTCCTCGATCAGCTGTACGCCGAGACCAACCAGACCGGCTATATCGGCCGGCTGGAAGTCGACGGTATGCCCGTGCTTGAGGAAGCGTTCGCGCGCATGAAGCTGGCCTAAGCGCCTTCAACCCTACGCATCGTTCCCGAGACCGCCCGCGTCCCAGCGGGCGGTCGTTTCCATCTCTGGAGAAAAACAGCTATGTCCACAAAGGCAATCCGGGACATTTACAAGCGCGTCAATATGCTGCGCCCTGCGGCCGTCACGGCCACCGCGACGGGGACCGCCATCAGCATGGCGAACGTTATCGAGAATAAGATCGACGTCACGCCCGGCACGATCACGGACGGAACTCACACGCCGGCGCTCGAAGAGAGTCTCGACAACACTACGTTCACGGCCGTCGCCGCGACCGATATGGTCGGCACGCTGGCCGCTCTGGCTTCCAACGTCGATCAGAGCGTCAGCTACATCGGCTCCAAGCCGTATGTGCGCGTGAAGGTCACCGTGGCCGGCGCGACGACCGGCGGCGTCTACGCCATCGGCGCTCAGGTCAAATACCGCCGCCAGCCCTAATCGCTGGTGGCTCCCTCTTCCGGAGAAGAAGCGAATGTGTACGCTCTCATGGCCGCGCGGCGGCGATGCGCAGACGTTCATCGCCAGTGCGCAGCTCGCCGCCGGCGCCTCTGCCGACGCTCTGAACGCCATCAACTTCGACTCGTTTGTCAAAGCGGCGATCACGACGTTTCAGAACGCCACCGGCTGGCGTCCATTCCTTGGCAAGCAGTCTGTGCGCGTATTCGATCCCCCCGGCCCTGAGCGCGGCGCGGGCGGACATTACGGCGGCGGGCGCAAGCTCTTCCTCTCCGGAGGTCTCCTTTCCATAACGTCGCTCACGGTCAGCGTCACTGCCGATTCGGCAGGCAGAGTTCTGACGAAGGGGCGTGACTTCTGGCTGCGTCCCAGCAGCGCGATCAACGACGGCGAGCCCTTCCGGTTTATCGAATTTGCGTCGACGCAGTACGGTGCGCCGGAAAGCATCGTCATCGATGGCGTGTGGGGATTTGCGCTGACGATCCCCGAAGACGTCTGGCAGGCGATCATTTCGAAGGCGGCGTCGGATGCGGCGCCGCAGCTGGCGATCTCCATCGCTCAGGGGCTGGCCAGCCGCAAGGCCGGCGACGAAGAAGAGAGATACGCCAGCGGCCGCGACACCGGCCCACTGACGGGCGAGGCCCATCAGTGGGCGGAGTACTTCAACGCGATCGTCGCCGACTACAAACAGGTTTCCTTATAATGCCGCTCGTTTACATCAAAGTCCCCATCCTTCGCGGGGCGGAAGTCGCCACCGCGACGCTGGGAACGGCGATCACTGAGACGGCAATCACAGGATCGCCGTTCCGTGCGCGCGTCTACCGCGTCCCACAAACGAATGTGGTAAGGGACGAAGCGGCGCCCGGAATCGCCACCGATGATCAGATGCGCAGGCTCTCGATCATGGATCAGAAGGCCCCGGTGCGAAAGGGAGATATCGCCTTGATCCCATCGGACGATAACCCGGCCGTAACGGAACGCGCGACGGTGCTGCGCATTCGGCGCTACGGCGATCGCGTTCAGTGCGATTTGGAGACGGGAGTCAACGGATGAGCGTAGAAGGCGCGGATCAGGTCCTGGCCAATCTCGACAAGTGGATCAAAGAGCGCCAAGCGCTCGCCGAGCTTGCCATGAATGAGGTTATGGCGGCGCTGGAGGGCTGGGCCAAAAGCGAGCACACGTACACCGACCGGACGGCCAACACGACCAACAGCATCCGTGGCGAGGTCACGGAGGCGAGCGCGACGATCGTGCGAGGCGTGCTGTCCGCCGGTATGGAATACGACGTGTTCTTGGAGCTTGCGCGCAATGGCAAATGGGCGTTTCTCTGGCCGACTATCATCCGCCATGAAAAAGACATCTTGAACATCATCGCTAATCGCCTGGGCGCTTCGTCGGTCGGAACGTCGCTGAGCAAAGGCGGCAACTTGGCGCGGCAATACTCGGACTTTCACGCCAATAGGCGTAACAGCAGCGCGCGTGCGAATGCCTTAGGAGGCGACTAATGAGCCTCGCCACCAAAACAGCGATCGCGGCGGCAATGCTCAGCGATGCGGCACTCGTGGCCCTTCTTCCTAAACGGCCGCGCGATCCATCGACGCCGGCCATCTTCAACAGCAACAAGACGCTGGCGCCGCCGGTCTATCCGTGCGTCACCTACCGTATTTCGTCGGGAGTTCCGGACAAGCGGTTCCGGCCGCCGATCCAGACCGGCGGCCCGTCCAGCGTTGAGGATGAATACCTCGACATCGAAGCCTGGTCCCAGAAACCAGAATGCGCCGAGATCGAAGCCATCGCCGAAAGCCTGAACGCTCTATTTGACGGCCAAGCTCTCGCACTCACCACCGGGCGGATATTCCGCGCGGAATTACTGATGTCCCAATCGGACCTCTACGACGACAAACTCAACGCGTGGTATGGCCTTTACCGGTTCCGCCTGCGCATCAAGAAAGGCTAACCATGGCAGCCAACGAACAGCATTTATTCGGAACCGGATACCTCCGGATCGGCAGCGTCGGCGGCACGCTGACCAACGTCGCGAACGGGATCGGCGTTATCCAGAGCGCGGAGCTCGACGTTTCCTATCAGGAAAAGAAACTGATGGACACGCCACAGAAATCCATGTTCGCCGTCGATGTCGCCTTCTACGGTGGCATCTGCAAGTTCAAATTCGAAACCAACGGCTTCGAGCGCGATCTGCTGGTGCGCATCCTTGGCGGCGCCCTCACAAGTAATGCCGGCGTCGATACGATCACGATCGGCAAGACAAGCAAGCCCGCGTTTGTGCGGCTGGAGTTTGACGGCCTGGACAACGCCGGCAAGTCGGTGAACATCGTTCTTCCGCGCGCTTATAGTCTCTCTCTGCCGATCTCGCTCAAACTTGATGACTTCGGCTCCATGAGCGTGGAGTTCGAAGGGCTTCCGGATACGACCACCGGGACCGTAGCGACGATTGCGGCGGCGCAGTAAACCGCGCGGCCTCCCCCACTATCGGGGGAGGCCGCAAAGCAGGTGGAACGATGGCGGAACTCTTCTGGATCTGGCAGCCGCCGGCCACCGGTCCGGCGCCCACTTCCTACAATCTTTATCGCGGTCCCGCCGGCGCGGAAACGCTCTATCAGTCCGGCATCACCGACACGCATTTTCTGGACACGAATGCGACGCCAGGCGTGGCCTATTCCGGATACGTGACGGCCATCACCAGCGGAGCCGAGAGCGTAGCCAGCAATGAGGCGGGGCCGATCACTCCCGTCGCGCCGCCCCCTGCCCCCACGTCACTCACGGCGACGGCTCAGACCACATCGGTGGCGCTGGGCTGGGCGGCGACCGCAGGAGCCACCGGCTACGATATCGGACGGTCGATCACGCCAGGCGGCCCGTACACGATCATCCAATTCAACGCGCAGGGCGCGACCTATGTCGATCAGACGGCGGCGATCGGTGTCCTGTATTACTACGTCATCTACGGCTATAACGCCGCCGGCGAAGGCGCCGCCTCCAACGAGGCGAGCGCGAGGAGATTACCCGCAGTGGCAACAAACGAACAGCATTTATTTTCGACGGGGACGCTCTTCGCGCAGGTCTCCGGCAAGCAGCTCGCATCCTCGCTGATCACCCCGACACGCGGACAGTTCGGAACGGCCGCCACGGTCACACAGCCGCTTGCCAACCTGATCGACGGCAATAGCGCCACGCTGCTGGACCTCAACTCGTCGAGCGGCTCCAACTATCAGTATGCGATCCTGGATCTGGGCGTCTCCCGCGTCGTCTCCAAAGTGGTCGTCAAGAACCTGATCTGTACGTCGGCGCTGAACGTCGTAGTGCAGGCGGCGGCGCCCTCCGGAGCGAAGCCGACGCCAGGCACGGGGAACGTCGTATTGACGGCGACGCCGACGCCGACATTCCCCGCGGCGAATGCAGATCTGATATTCCTCAGCGGAGCGACGTCCCCCACCGGCCGATATGTCGTGATCTTTACGACCGGTGTCGAGAGCTTCTCGCTGGGCGATGTCTCGGTGTACACCACGCCTAACTTTATTCCGGCGCCTGGGATCGAGCTTGCGCAGCTGCAGAATATCTCCCTGGAGACGAAGTACCAGGAGAAGAAGCTTTTTGGTCCGAACTGGGTTTCAGAGTTCGCCGTAGACGTGGCGTTCTACGGCGCCGAGGCGGTTCTGAAGGCGGAGAGCGCGGCGTTCTCGGCGGATGCGATCACGCAGCTCGTTGCGGCCGTTCAGTCGGGGACAACAACGTTGACGGAGACGATCAGCAAGATCGCGGTGCTTCCACCCATGTCGGCGTTATTCCTGGGACAAGACAACGCCGGCAAGAGCGTCACGTACAAGTACAACCTCGTCTACGTGCCAGGCGCGCAGATCCCTATGAAGGCCGAAGACTTCGCTATGACCAACTTCGAGATGCACGCTTTCCCCGACAGCGACGGTGTTCTGGGAACGATCGTCCTCGGTGCGTAGGTCTCACTTTTCGATACAGATATTCCGCGCGGAATATGAGGAGAATACCATGTCCACCGAACTTCGGGACGCCCTTGGCGCGTCCCGGTCACTGACGCTGAACGGCGTCGAGTATCGCATTCAGCCCATCGATCTCAACGATCTTGCTTTGATTGAGGAGCGCTTTGATAGCGTCGAGGGGCTCAAGGTGGAAAGCATCGACGAGATGAAGTTCGTCCTGTGGCTGTTCCTGCGCAAAGCGGATCCGGGCCTTACGGTCGAGGAGCGCGCGCAGTGCGACTATCCAATGACGGAAGCGCAGGCGGGCAATCTGGCGACCTATGAGACGGTGAGGGACGGATCGTTAATGACCTTCATCACCTCGGCGCTAGTGTTCAGTGGCCTTATTCCTGAAGCGGGGAAGGAAGCGCCCACAGCAAAAAAGTCACGGACGGCGGGGGCTACCGCCGTCTCTTCGCCTTCCTAGTCATCCGCTGCGGCATCGCGCCCCAGAACGTGGGACGCATGCCGCTCCCTCAAGTGTACGCGCTGCTGGATGAATTCCCTTACGTGGACGCCTTCTCGGAGCCGCCAAAGCCTGCGAAGAACATCCCGCCGCCGGATACGAAACCTGTCGAACTTGATCCAGTCGAAGCGCGCCTCGTGGAAATGAGGGGCGCTATTATTTTGCCTGAACGGACGATCTCATGAGCAGCAGTATTAACCTTGGAACGATCAGCGCGGGCGTCGAACTCAACGTCAGCGGTCTGAAGCAAGGCGGCGCCGAGGCCAAAGCTGCGCTTGCGTCCGTGTCGGCTGAGATGAAGAAGGCGACCGATGGGATCAAAACGACCATGGCCGGCGTGTCTGCTGACATGAAAAAAACGTCAGCCGCGATTAAGTCGTCCATGGCTGGCGTCTCCGGTGATGCGGAAAAGAGCGCTGCTAAAACGACGGGCGCGCTGGGCAAGGTGGGCAAGGGGTTTCAGGAGCTTGGGAGTACGGTCAAGAAGGCCACATCGGCGATGTCTAAAGACATCAAGAAGATGGGCGACAGTGAAGCATGGGACCATATTGGCAATAAAGCCGGCTTGGCTGGCGCGGCCGTCGCGGCGGGACTTGGAGCGGCGGCGAAGACGGCGGGCGATTTCGATCAGTCTCTGCGCAACGTCGACTCAATCGCCCACCTTTCCGAGCAAGGATTTAAGGATCTTCATGACTCCGTCATGAAGCTGGCGGATGACAAGAACATTCGGGCGACGCCGCAGGAACTGGCGACGGGTCTCTACGACATCTATTCCAGCGGCTTCAAAGGCGCGAAGGCCATGGAGATTCTGCGCATCTCCGCCGAGGGCGCAAGCGCGGGGATGACGGACACGGCAACCAGTTCCAAGGCGCTGATGGCGGTTCTCAATAGCGGAATCAGCGGCGTCCAGTCAGAGCAACAGGCGATGGACGTTCTCGTCAATACCGTGAACGAGGGCGTACTTACGTTCGAGGAGCTTGCTACGGGCATCGGCGCTGTTCTGCCGCTGGCGGCGTCCGCCGGGATCAGTTTGCAGGAAGTCGGAGCGGCCGTCGCCGTCATGACAAAAGGCGGCTTGTCGGCGGGGCAGTCATTCGACGACTTGAACCAGTACATCCAGCAAATGCTCAAACCGAGCGCGGAAGCCGCCAAGGAGATGGACAAGCTGGGCATTAAGTACGGCATGGCGCATCTGAAAGCGGTGGGCCTGGGCGGCAGCATACAGGAGGTTATCGAGAAAACGAAGGGGCACGAAGATAGCCTCGCTGCACTCTTCCCAAACTTGCAGAGCTTTATCGCTTTCCTCAGCACGTCCAAGAACGCCGGCCATGACATGACGGCGGAGCTGGACAGCATGAACCGTGCCGGCGATGGCGTGGGGCAAATGATGGAGTCTTTAATCCGCCAAAACAAGGGCGCCAGCCAGCAGTTCAAGGATTTGAAGAAGGCGACGTCGGAGCTTGGCGTCGAGGTGGGTGAGGAGCTGCTCCCATATTTATTGCAGCTGGCAAAAACGTGTAAGGGCATGCTAGACGACTTCCGCGCATTACCCAAGCCCGTCAAGGATACCGCAGTCGGTTTCGTGGCGATTTTTGCGGCCGTCTCCATAGGGCTGAAAGGAATCGTGGGGCTCGCCAGGGGGCTGAAGGATATTCAGTCGATCCTCGGCGGATCCATGATCTTCAAAGGGCTCCAGGGCCTGCTCAAAGCTTTGGGGACTCGCCTTGCCGCCGGCACTCTCGGCGGGTTGCTGACCACGGCAGGCGCCGGAAGTATGGCACTGGGGGGCGGCGTAGTTGTCGCGGGCGGCGCGTTACTTGGCGGTTTGGGGAAGGCCATCGCTGGCGAGCAGATTGACGCGGCCAATCAGCAGGCGCGCGGCGACGCCGTCGCGGATGTGTCGATTTACATCAACAAGTTGGCCGCGATTCGCAAGGCGCATCCCAAAGACTACGCCAAACGAAACGACTACGTCAACACGCAGGAAACGTTGCGGCGAATGAGTGGCTCAATGGACCGCAACGGCGTGCCCACCTCCGACACTTCCGCAATCGGCGCTAAAATCGCCAATGCGGCTTGGACGAAGCAACTGGGGCTCGATCGCGTCGCCTACAATCGACGCTGCGCACGACTGGCGCGGGAGACGGTACAGAGCATCACACCTGCGTTCGATAAGATTTGGGACCGCAGCGAGAATGCGACGGCAATCACGAACCTGCGGCGCTTTCAGAAGGCGGGGCTTGCGCGCAAGTACACGCCTGGGATGGCGCTTCCGCCGGGAGCGCTGTTGTTTTCGACCACGCTCGGCGGCGGTTCCGGCCATGTCCAGACCATCGCCGGCGGCGGCCGTCGCATGGATCAGCACGGCGTGAACCATTTCGGCCTCAATAACTTCCAGTGGTTCGTTCCTCCACCTGGGGCGCCGGGCAGCGGAAAGGCGGCCGCGCCAAAAGCGACGCCGCTGACTGACGAGCAGAAGAAGGCCAATCAGCAAGTTCAAGACGAGCTGTTTGAAAACACGCACGGCAAGTTTGAAAACGATCGTCACCAAGCTCGCAGAAAGTACCAGGAGCGCCTGAGCGATCCAACCGTCACGGATAAGAAGGCGGCCAAGCTGGCGTATCTCGCCGAGCTCAAGAGCATCGACAAGGAAGAATCAAAGGAACTTGCTCAGCATCACAAGCAAGCCGAGGAGGAACAGAAGCGGCATCTCGCGGAAATCAAGAGGCAGCAGAAAGAGCATCACGCGGCGAACTTGGCGCGGCAGAAACAAGCCAACGCTCACGCCAATAATGTCCTCGCCAATCAGTATCTCAAAGGCGTCTCCGGTGCGATCGCCGGCTTCTCACTGAAGAACATTACCGAGACGATGACGGCGCTCAATATCCCGGCGATGCTCGCCACGGCTGATGTCAAGAAGCAAGGATATGATGCTTCTCACAACGGCTTTGACGTGGCGCGGGATAACGTCTTCCGCGATGCTCAGAAGTCGCGTGAGGACGGCGTCGACGAAAACACCATCGCCGAGCGAATGAAGGCGGACCTTGCGCGGATCCACAAGGAACAAACGAGCTATTCCAACCAGCTCGATCAGCAGGCTACGGAGTTTCATCGTCAATTGCTGGCGCAGCGCGGGGAGGTGGACAGCGCCTACTACGAGGGGCTGAAGCAGCAGGCCCGGGACGAGGCGGCGGAGCAAATCAAGTCGGGCGCGGATGTCGAAACGGCAAACCGGCTTCTGACCTCCCGCCTTCAGGCGCTGGATACGCAGCGAGCGGAGGATGTGCGCCAGACAGAAGACGAGAAGCAGGCGTATCTTTACCGAACTCTGCAAATCACTCTGAAGCAGTACCTCGCCTATCTGGAGATGCAGCGCGCCGCCAACACGCAGAACCTCGCCGCCTGGCGCGCCTATAACGAGCAGATCCTGGACATTACAAGGCAGACGGCGACGGACGCTTACAACGTCTGGCGTAACACCTTGGCGGGGATCGGCGGGGCGATGGGAAGCGCCGTTGCGCAGAGCATCGAGCACTGGAAGGGCTTCAAAAACTTCTTCCAGTCGATCATGCAAGGAGTTCTGAGCGCTTTTGCTCAGGCGGTCGGGCAGATGGTCGCCAAATGGGCCACGCTTCAGCTGCTGGGCGGGCCAGATAGTAAGTCGGGAAAAGGGCTTCTGTCCAGTACTGCCAATCTTCTCAGCGGCTTCAAGAACATGTTCAAGTCCGTCAACGCGAGCATGGTGGCGAATATCGCAGGGATTTATGGCGCGATGGCCGCCTTGGGGAGCATGGGCAAGAAGAAGCAGCGAGGCTCGATCC
>JAOQAA010000249.1 GCA_025963815.1 Capsulimonas sp. | reverse complement strand
GTCCCCTGCGCCTCCAGCGGCTTCAGATGCAGCATCAGCATCTCCGCCGGAACCACGAAGACGCCAAGGCCAACGATTCTGCCCAAAAATCCCGCAATGATCCCCGCCACGATCGCAACGATCATCGCCAGCAGCAGCGGCCATTCCCGTCCCCCGGAAATCGCCGCAACCCCAGGCGCGAATGCGACCAGCAGAATTCCCAACACGAGTATGATCGCCGGATTGACGAACCGGGCTCGCGCCTGCGCTGCCCATTGCAGCGCCGCACCCTGCGCCATCGCCGCCCCGAAGATCTGCCCCAGCACCAGCGGAATAACCAGCCCCCAGTGCACGTTTCCCGTTTGACTGTATGGCAGCGTCGCTCCCAGGGCGCACGCAAACGTAGCGGCCAGCCCGGTCGCGGCGCGCGGTCCCGGCCCAATACTCAGGAGCTTGCGCGTGAGTGGAGTCACAAGGACGCTGGCGCCGATGCCGGTCAGGCCGGACAGCAATCCACAGGGAAGGCCGACAAGGCAGAGAATAACATTTTTGAGGTAGGATAAGTTAGGGCGCGCCATCGCGTGGATTATACCTGAAATGCTTCACTGTCACCTATTGTCCTATCAAGAACCACAGCCGTACGGCGAAATGCTCGCCCGACAGTACGCGCTCGTCGAAAAACGCCGCGCCGGCGAGATCGAAGATATGCTCCTTCTGCTGGAGCACACGCCCACGGTCACCATCGGAAAAACGGCGCAGGGCGGCGATCTTCTCACCAGCCCCGAAGAACTGGCTCGCCTCGGCATAACCCTGGAAACTGTGGACCGCGGCGGCGAAATCACCTATCATGGCCCCGGTCAGCTCGTCGGATATCCCATTTTGGATTTGCGCCAGCACGGACAAGATCTTCACCGCTACTTGCGTGATCTCGAAGAAGTGATTATTCGAACGGTGGGAGAACTTGGCCTGGAGGGGACGCGCAAGCCGGGGCTGACAGGGGTATGGATCGGCGAGCGCAAGATCGCCGCCATCGGGATCAAAGTTCGCCAATGGGTAACGATGCACGGCTTCGCGCTCAATATCGACAACGATCTGAACCCGTATCGCCGGGATTTCATCCCCTGCGGCATTCGCGACCGTGGCGTCACGTCGCTCGCTGAAGAGCTGCCCGATCTCGGCCTAAAGCGTCCGGATGTGGAGCCGCGACTTCTGCGCGCATTCGCCGAAGTGTTTGGGGTGTCTCCCGTATTCTATACTCTACCTGTATTCGCTGGGGAGATGGGTATAATCACCGCATGAAAGTTCGTGTCAAAACTGAAATCGCCGGACGCAGCATTGACGAAACGCTCGCGGGCGCCAACGCCGACGATATCCTTGCTCAGGTCAAATCCCGAGTCGCGAAAGAATTGGGCTGGAAGGGTTTGTTCCTGAACGCGATGACACCGCTCGGCTTCGCACAGGAAGCCGTAAAGCGTTATAACACCGCGAACCAGAGCAGCTACGCGCCGCCCCAGTCCGCGAGTGAATTTGTCCAGTTGGGAAGTCAATTGGGATTTGTCGAAATCCTCCCCGAATAGCCTCCGTACGAAACGAGCCGCCACGACATGAACAACTTCGATGCGCTTCCGTTGTTTCCCCTGGATGTCGTTCTCTATCCCGACATGCCGCTGCCGCTACACATCTTCGAGCCTCGATATCTGGAGATGGTGACCTACTGCCGCACGCACAACATGCAGTTCGGCGTTGTGCTCTCCCCGGATCGCACGCTCAGCGACACGCAGACCCTCGTCTCGCAAGTCGGCACGACAGCCCGCATCCAGCAGATAGATGAGGGAGAAGACGGCCGCCTGGACATTATCGTCGCAGGCGAAACACGCTTTCGGATCGCCGAGATCAGCAGCGAGCAATCCTACACTACCGCGCGCGTGGCCCCGTTCTGGGAGCACATGACCGATCCTCTTCTCCTCAAAGCTCCTTTCGACATGGTAACGGGCTTATTCCGAACTTATCTCAAAAGCCTCTTCGCGCTCACCCATCGCACTCTCAGCACTCTCCAATTGCCCCTGGAGCCTGAGAACTTATCCTACGCCATTGCCAGCGTACTCCAGATCCCGTTGTCCGAAAAACAAAAACTGCTGGAAATGACGACCACGGAAAGCCGCCTGAACTGCGAGATTGAAATCCTGCGCCGTGAGATCGACGCACAGGGATGCCTTCAGGATATCCAAAACCGCCGTCCCGAATGCGGACCATCAGTAATAGAACCGGTCAGCGTGCGGGATTTGAATAAGCTGTCGTCGAGGAATTGACGCCGCCCCCTTCTGAAATCTATTGAGAAATAAGAAATGAACGGGCAAACTTTCTGACGATAACCCACGATTAAGAAGTTAGAAAAGCGTTGCGCGGGGTTCGTTTTTAGCGGCGATGGTCTTTTCACGTGCGGCGATCAGATCGTCGATGAGGAATTGGCGGGAGGCGATGTACGCTTCACCCTCCTGGCGCAGGATGTACGCGGGGTGCAGCGCGGCCATGGCGTACTTAACGTATTTGCTTTCCTGCCACTGCCCGCGCTCTTGCAGCATACGGAAATTCTTGTGGATGATGGCGTTCGCCGCCGGAGCGCCAAGGCAGAGGATGACGCGCGGCTGGATGATCTCAATCTGCTTCTCCAGCCAGAGTGGGACGCAGGTTCCGGACTCTTCGGGGCGCGGAGGACGGTTTTGGATACGCCCGTCGGCGATTAGGGTGGCGCGGCACTTGACGACGTTGGTGATGTAAACGTGCTTGCGCAGCATGCCGGCCTCACGCAGGCACTCGTCGAGCAGCTTGCCGGCGCGGCCGACAAAGGGGACGCCGGTGGCGTCTTCATTAGCGCCAGGGCCTTCACCCACGAGCATTAACGGGCTGCCCGCATTACCATCACCAAATACGACGTGTGTGCGCGTCTGGCTCAGGTCGCACGCGGGACATGTGCTCGCGCGCTGAGAGAGCAATTCAATGCGCCGGATCTTCTCTTCCCGGTCGGTGGCCGGTTCCGCCATTGAAATAATCTCGCTTTGATCGTGAATATGGAATAACTGCTGGGATGATACCCAAAAATGAACGAAGGGGGAAAGTGTTGAAGAACTGGTAGCCCTAAGGAGAATCGAACTCCTGTCTACGCCGTGAGAGGGCGTTGTCCTAACCGCTGAACGATAGGGCCACGATGTCGCAACGCAGATAATATACCCCAGGGAGATTCGGAAGTCAACCCCTTTTGAATGATCCCTTGACAGAATCCATACTTATTTGCTATATTTTTCCTAGAGGTACAGTCAGCTTGGCGAAACGCAAACGGCACGACGATTTTATGCTGCTCGCTCCGGGCGAGACAGTCCGCGGCGGCTCGGGG
>JAOQAA010000237.1 GCA_025963815.1 Capsulimonas sp. | reverse complement strand
GTGGGCGCGATGGCGGAATTGGTGGCGGCGGGTAAGGTCAAGTATCTGGGGCTTTCGGAGGCGAGCGCGGAGACGATCCGGCGCGCCCACGCCGTTCATCCCATCGCCGCCTTGCAGACAGAATATTCGCTGTGGACGCGCGACGTGGAGACGGATATTCTGCCAACCGTGCGAGAACTGGGCATCGGCTTCGTGCCCTACAGCCCGCTCGGACGCGGATTTCTGACCGGCAAAATCAAAGATAAGAGCAGCTTCGCCGCTGACGACTTCCGCAGCAGCCGCTCGCCGCGGTTTCAAGGCGAAAACTTCGACCGGAACTTAGTCATTGTCGAGAAGATCGAAGCCATCGCCGAGGACAAGGGCCTGACGCCCGGTCAGATCGCGCTGGCGTGGGTGCTGGCTCAGGGAACAGACATCGTCCCGATCCCCGGCACGCGCCGTATTTCCTATCTCGAAGAGAATTTGAAGGCGCTGGACGTCGTGCTGACGCCGGAGGACCTCAAGCGTATCGACGAAATCGCTCCGCTCGGCGTCGCGGTGGGAACGCGTTACGAAGAAGCGGGCATGGCGGCGGTAAATATTTAGCGGCGCTGTGTAAGGATCACGCCGATGAAGACGAGGGCGACGCCGAGGAAGCGTGTGGGGGTGATGGGGAAACGGGGGATGCCGAGGAGACCGAAATGGTCGAGGAGCATGGCGCAGAGGAGCTGGCCGAAGATGGAAATGACCACGACGCTCCCGGCGCCGATGCGCGGCAGGGCGATCACGGCGGCGCTCACGACGAGCGCGCCGCAGAGGCCGCCGAGGTAGGCCCACCAGGGCGCTTCGGTGAGGCCGGCGAGACGTGGACGGCCAGTGACGCCGCACAGCACGAGAATAAGCAGCGTCACCGCGCCCGTGAGGAACGAAATGAGGGCGCTCATCAGCGGCGACTCAACGGCGAATTTAAGGCGTGTGTTGACGGCCGATTGAAAGGGAATCGCGGCTCCGGCGAGGGCGACGAGGGCAAAGATCCAGTTACGCATAGTCTGCTAAAGTTCCCTAATGAACGCGCCGCTAAACTTAGCGTTCATTAGGGAACCTTAGCCTCGGACACCGGAGTTCTGCGGCCGGAGCGAGGCGGGCCAAATCGAGAGCGCCCTTGCTGGATGTCCTCCAGGCGGACCCGGATATTTCCGCTCATCGTCATGGAGATCCGGCGGCGCAGCAGTCCTTCATAGAGAATGCTCGCTTCCTCCATTCGAAACGATTTTTCGTAAAGACTGGCCAGCCGGTACTGGGTCAAAATCAGATACGTGCTTCGGCTCAAATAAAGGAAGCGCTCCAGCCATTCCAGCGTGGAGACCGCCAACGAAAGGCGCTCGCGCTCCACACAATTCGCGGCGTGCGCGGCAAGCGCATGGAAGAGCAAGCGGTCGATTCTCAGAGACCGGAGTAAGATCGCGATAGCTATCTGTATTCTCATGGGACAATCCTAGCTTCAGGCTTGCATGAAGGACACGGATATTATACAGTAAGCTTACCAGGTTATTAAAAGTTTTCTAATAATTTTAGCGGAAGATTAAATATTATGCCAGGCGCTCACGCGCCAAACGCGCGTGATGCGTATCGATGTTCTGCTCGATGGAATGCAGGAACGCCGCGCGGGCGGCATCGGTTTCGCCGAGGGCAAACAGGGATTCTCCCAGGTAGTAGTAGCCTTTGGGGATCTCGACGGGATCGGGAGACATCTCCAGATAGTTTTGCCAGAGGCGCTGGCTTCGCTCGTAATCTCCCAGAAGATAGACGGCGCGGGCGACGGATGAGGCCAGCGACAGCGCTGTGCCGCGGTCGTGGGGGAAGTTTGCGATTTGGGCTTCGAGGTAATCGATCCCCTGCATTGCGGCCGCCCGGTTTCCCGTCGTCGCATCCAGCCAGGTGCGCATGCTGCGGCACCAGAGGCTCAGCTTGGCGTCGCACGCAAACTCCCGCTCCGCACTGCGCAGGTACGGGTCGGCTTCCTCGGGACGACCGGCGCCGAGTAAAGCGCGGGCGCGCCCGAGCGCCACAACCGCCTGATTGCGCTGCTGCAAGGCGGGCACCCAAACATTGGGCGCGGCGGCGCAGGCGTCGAACGCCCGAAGCGCGCCGTCAAAGTCCCCAATCGTTTCCAGACATTCAGCCTTGGAGATATTCGCCGTGCGGCTTGCCTTGGCGCTAAGCGCGATCGCCCGATCCGCCGTTTCGATCGCTTCGGCGAGCTTGCCCTGGCGTTTGTGGATACTCGCGAGGAAGGCGAGCGCCTCTGCGGCGTCGTCCTTGTTGTGCTTGGAAATGGCGATCTCGTAACGTTGCTGGGAATGGCGCTCCGCCTGCTCGAAGTCGCCCATATTACTGGTGGCGACCGCCGCCATGCCGTGAATGGACGGTCCACAGCTGCCGAGGCATCGGCTTTGCGCGGCCTCGTCCGCCCATTTGATGACCTGATCCATCCGGCCGGCATTGAACGACGCCACGCAGAGATGCCCGAGGAAGATCGCGCGCGTTTCCTTGTCGGCGGGCAAAGTCGCGGCCAGCCCCTGCTCGTAGGCCGCGCACGCCTCGGCGTACTTGTTCTCACGCTCCAGCAGCATGCCTTCGGTCCGGCGGCTGGCGGGATCGGCCGCCGCGCGCTGCGCGCGGTCATGCGCCTGATAACGCTCCGCCTGGGCGTCGGCGGCTAGTCCCAATCCTTCCCAGCAGTCAGCCAGGCGCAGATGAATATCACCCTCCAGCGACGGCGTCAATCGCTCCTTGAGCAGCGATTGGTACAGTTCCACCGCCTCACGATATCGCTGCGCCTGCGCGTACAGTCCCGCCAGACGATAGCGCGTCAGCTTGGACAGACTACCCCGTACCCAGAACGTCATCCGGCTCAAACGTTCCAGGAGGGCGATCCCCCGCTCAATCTCCCCCTTCGCAGCGAGGCGCTGGGCGTGATGCGGCAAGAATGTAAAAACCACCCACTCGCCGCCGAGCACAAAGATCAGCAGCGATAAGGATAGCACCAGCGACGACATTGGCGACTCCGTCTATGGAGAGAAATAGGTGATAAACCAGTATACCATGGCTTTTCCGAAACGCTTTTCTCTGTGTTTGCGTATCCGAATGATATTGATATGGACAAAGCGCAGAAAACAACATGGAGCTGGATTATCGGGGCAGGCGCCGTACTGATTGTTCTGCTGCCTCTGGCCATCGGAGTCACAAGTTCCGGCGACGACTTGGCGCATGCGGTTCAGGAGTCCAATATCGCAGACGTCAAGGAGTTGCTTGAGAACGGCGCCGATCCCAATACGCGGCTCACCCACTCCTGGCGATGGCGTCTTGATAGCGCTAACAAAGGTGAAATCGACGATCAGTTGACGCTATTGATGTTTGCGACGAAAAACGATCGAACTCCTATTGTGAAGCTGCTTCTCGACCACAATGCGGACTTGGAGCTGCGAGACACACACGATGGATGGACAGCGCTGGAATGGGCGGCGGCGACCGGATGCACAGACATTGAGCGAATGCTGCTGGATCATGGAGCTCGGATCGATGAAACTGACGCCTCCCGCTACAACGCCGTTACTATCGCCGCCGCGTTTGGAAACTTCCCCAACCTGAAAATGCTCGTTGAACGCGGGGCTCGTCTCAACACGCCACCCAACAAATACGGCGACACGCCGCTGATTGCGGCGGTGCGAACGGGGAATAAAGAAATGATTGCTTACCTTCGCAAACACCATTCCTCGTAACGCTTACGAGGCCCTCTTCCCCTTCAACGACTCATCGCATCTATAGACTAATCCCATAACGGCTTCGCCCGCACTCTTACGTTTCGTTTCCCAGTCTCCGGGGAACTCTCAGGGCAGAATTGACATTTGACTATTGAGCGTGCTAAACTCAACAAAGTTCAGAGATTTCACCCCGTTTGCGGAACAATTGAGGCGAGCGAGGGGTTATATTAAGGTAAAGGCAGGGACAAACGATGGCGTTTAAAGATTACCGCGACATCATTCGCCAGATGGAGCGTGAGATGCAGCAGCTTTCGGATGAAGCGTTTCGTGGTTTTTTCGCCGTCCCGATGGGCGGCGCGGGCCGCTTCTGGCAGCCGCCGGTCGATATCCATGAGACGGATACGGCGCTGCTGGTGAAGATGGAGCTGGCGGGAGCGAAAGCCGATGACTTACAGGTTTCGCTTTCCCCGGACGACCGGGTGCTCACTATCAGCGGCGCGCGGGGTGAAACGCATCTTGACCGCGAAGGGCGAGTGCGCTGTCACCAGCTCGAGATCTATTTCGGGCCGTTCGAACGCGCAGTCGCCCTGCCCTCTTCGATCCCGATTGAGCGAGACAACTTGAAGGCGACGTACCGAGATGGTTTTTTAATTATTACATTGCCAAAAACGCCCAAGCCAAAGGAGAAGCCCCAAACGCGGGTGATCCCGATCAGTAATGGCGACGAGAGCAGCGCACAGACAGAAAACACAGTGCAGACAGAGAGCGAGGGCGAGTAAATCATGTCCGAGAACTCCAAAATTAAGAATGCAAAGGCCGAGGCGAAGACCGAAGCGCCGGAGCAGATTAAAGATAACGACCAGGTGACGATTGAGACGGGCGGCGAAGGCGATATCGCGGATCAGATTGTCAAGCAGATCAATGGCGAGGGCGAAGGCGTCCCGCCGATCCCGGAGGAGCTAAGTCTGCTGCCGCTGCGCGACACGGTGATCTTTCCGGTGCTCGTCGCGCCCATCGCGGTCGGCCGCGACAACAGCGTCAAGCTCGTGGACGAGGCCGTCGCCGGGGGGAACCGCATCATCGCGGTTTCGGCAATGCGCGACTCGTCGATCGAGAACCCGACCGCCAAAGACATCTATCCGATCGGCGTCGCGGTCGTCGTCCGCATGATGGCGAAATCGACCGACGGTATTCGTATGATCGTCCAGGGCGTCAGCCGGATTCAAATCCAGGAGGTGCTGGACGAAGAGCCATATCTGAAGGCGCGCGTCAAGGTGATCGATCCGATCCCTGTCGCTCCTGAGGACGCCGTGGAGATCGAGGCGCTGCGGCGCAGCATCGCCGACTTGTTCCGCAAGATCGTCCAGCTGTCGGCGCAGATGCCCGACGAGCTGACATCGCTGACCACGTCGGTCGATGATCCGGGCGTCATGACGGACCTCGTCGCGGCGCACATGCCGGTCGAGGCCGCCGCCAAACAGGAGATCCTGGAGAAGATCGATTTGAAGGAGCGCATGACCGCGCTGCTCACGATCATGACCAAGGAGCTGCAAGTGCTGGAGCTCGGCTCCAAACTGCAAAGTCAGGTGTCGTCGGAGATGGGCAAGACCCAGCGCGACTACTATCTGCGCGAGCAGCTCAAGGCCATTCAAAAGGAACTTGGCGAGGGCGACGAGCGCGGCGAGGAGCTGGACGAGCTTCGAAAGAAGATCGAAGAAGCCGGCCTGCCCGAGGACGCTTTGAAGGAAGCGACCCGCGAACTGGACCGTCTCCAGCGGATGTCGCCGGGAGCGCCGGAGTACACCTCGGCCCGATCGTATGTCGACTGGATGGCCGCGCTGCCGTGGGCGATCTCGACGCCGGACAACCTCGACATTCCCGAGGTAAAAGCTGTTCTGGACTCCGACCACTATGGCCTGGAGAAAGTCAAGGATCGTATCTTAGAGTATCTGTCCGTGCGCAAGTTCAAGAGCGAGGGCGATCTGCGCCAGCCGATCTTGTGCCTGGTCGGACCTCCCGGGGTCGGTAAGACGAGCCTTGGCAAGTCGATTGCACGAGCGATGGGCAAGAAGTTCGTACGCATCAGCCTGGGCGGCGTCCACGACGAATCGGAGATCCGCGGCCACCGGCGCACCTACATCGGCGCGCTGCCCGGCCAGATCGTCCAGGGCCTGAAGCGCGCGGAGACGAACAACCCGCTCTTCATGCTCGACGAGATCGACAAGATCAACGCCGACTTTCGGGGCGACCCGTCGTCCGCGCTGCTGGAAGTGCTCGATCCCGAGCAGAACAGCACGTTCCGCGACAACTATCTGGATGTCAACTTCGATCTTTCGAAGGTGCTGTTCGTGACCACGGCCAACATGCTGGACACCATCCAGCCGGCCCTGCGCGACCGCATGGAGATCATCGAGCTGTCCGGGTACACGGAAGAGGAGAAGGTCGAGATCGCCAAACGGCACTTGATCCCGAAGCAGGTTGGCGAGCACGGTTTGACCACCGAGCAGCTCAGCTTCACCGAGGAAGGCGTGAAAGCCGTCGTGCGAGGCCATACTCGCGAAGCGGGCGTCCGTAACCTGGAGCGTGAGCTGGCGACGATCTGCCGCAAGGCGACCCGCGCCTTCGCTGAAGGCCGCACGGAGCCCGTGGTGGTGGACAAAGCGAAGGTCGAGGATTACCTCGGCGCCCCGCGCTTCGAGTACGAAGAGATCGCGGAGCGCACCGAGCAGCCCGGCGTGGTGACAGGCCTGGTCTGGACCCCGGTCGGCGGCGATGTCGTCTTCATCGAAGCCAGCCGCATGAACGGCGGCCACGGACTGCAGCTCACGGGACAACTCGGCGACGTCATGAAAGAGTCGGCGCAAACCGCCCTCTCTTATGTCCGCGCCCACGCCGCAGCGCTCGGTGTCAAACCCGACTTCTACGAGAAGTCCGACCTGCACATCCACGTCCCGGCCGGCGGCGTGCCGAAGGACGGCCCCAGCGCTGGCGTGACGATGACCTCGGCCATCGCCTCGCTGCTCAGCGGCCGCCCGATCAAACCGGCGCTCGCGATGACCGGCGAAGTGACGCTCTCGGGCAAAGTCCTGCCCGTCGGCGGCATCAAAGAGAAAGTCTTAGCGGCCCGCCGCGCAGGGATCAAAACGATCATCCTGCCCGAACGCAACCGCAAGGACTTGATGGAGGACATCCCGGCGGAACTCCGCAAGGACATGACCTTCATCTTCGCCAAGAACGTCCAGGACGTCATCGACAACGCCCTCGTCCCCATGGACCAGGTCCGCAAAGGCAAGGGCAAAGACAAAAAGAACGGCCACGCCAAACTCAAAACGAGTGAAAGCGCCCCGCCCGCCCCCGAAGCCGTCGCGAACGTACCGTACAATGCATAAGTGACGAGAGATGAGAACAGCCCCCGCGCCGTAAGGCGCGGGGGCTGTTTTAATGTTAACTTCCAAATCTCTAAATATGCGAACAAAAATATCAGAAAGATCTTGCTTTTGGCTCCTTTGTTCGATATCCTATATGGAATGTGAAATTTCCAATCACAGGTTCACTACCGTACACAAAATCCAACCTATCTGCTATTGTTGATGGGCGAAGAAAACTTCGATCCGCCAACCTTCATTGAGACAATGCTCCAGCCATTGCATTCCGAGGCGAAATAGGC
>JAOQAA010000162.1 GCA_025963815.1 Capsulimonas sp. | reverse complement strand
CGTCGGAACGTAAGGGCCAGAAGCAGAAAATTGACGAGGCATGCGCTCCAAGAGAACCAAAGAGTTCCAGACGGGAAAATCCCATCTGGAACCTTTTTAATCGGCGCATGTCCAGCCGGAGCGTTTGCTAGCGCCCAATTTAAAATTGGGTTCACGAGTAGGCATAGGAGGGTTAATCCTAATATGATGAACAGGCTAATAAGGAAATGGATGCGGACAAGAGAGTAATAATATTGCTGAAAATCCTTCTCGATTTGTTGGGGGAATTTCAGTCGGCGAATGGATTGCGCCGCTTCAACCTGTGTCATCGTTGTTTTCATACCCAATAATTATAACTGGTAATGCGCCATTATTGGGCAGTCTTCACAGAAAGGGATGCTATGAAGAATTCTCGCTGCGCTTTGAACGCTGGCGGCGGTTTTTGCTGCGTCGCGATATTTCAGGGTTGTTGAGATCGCAAGAATCATCAACAGACTATTGACGTCAATTTTCTATTTGTATGATATGATATACGTAATGATATCCGGCAGGAATAATTCCCGGCCGAAAGGAATATTCGATTTATGAATTGCCCCCAGAACTTACGCGGACGCCGTAAGGGTTTTACCTTGATTGAGCTCCTCGTCGTCATAGCCATCATCGCGATTCTCGCCGCAATTTTGTTCCCCGTCTTCGCCAAAGCCCGAGAGAAGGCCCGCCAGATCAGCTGCGTCTCCAATGAGAAGCAGCTAGGCCTGGGGTTTATGCAGTACAGCCAGGACAACGACGAACATTATCCCGTCGGCTTCGGCAACCAGCGCGGCGGCGGGTGGGCTGGCCCGATCTACCCGTACGTTAAGAGCACCGGCGTCTACAAGTGTCCCGATGATCCAACAACCCCTGACAATTCCGTCACACCGGCGCGCGTTCCCGTCTCCTACGGCTACAATTTGAATATCGCCCAGACCTCCTCGACGGGGCTTGGCGGGGCGGATGGCCAGGTCAAGCAGCCGTCGCAGACGATCCTGCTTTTTGAACTACGCGGCAGCCGCGCCGTTGTGACCGACCCGCTGGAAGGCGGAACCACACGCGACCGCAGCTCCATCTCTGGAGACGGAAACAACTTGCTTTCTTACGATAACGCCGACGCGGAACAAAGCAGCAACTCTGTCGCGACCGGCGGCGCCACTCCCGGCGGCGCCCAATATGATACTGGTCAGGTTGTCGGATGGGCTACGACATTCCAGCAGCAGCAGTGGCTCCCGACCGGCCGCCACACCGACGGCGCCAACTACCTGCTCGACGACGGCCACGCCAAGTTCTACAAGCCTGGCAGCGTCGTCAATGCGCAGGACGACATCCACGCGATCTATTGGGGACAGCTATAACAGAACGAAAAACGCCGGCGCGACGAAGAGTAATCTTGTCGCGCCGGCGTTTTTTGTGTCTTTTATTCGCAGTTCACCATCCACGGCGTGCCGTATTGGTCGATGAGCATTCCGAAACCTTTGGCCCAGAAGGTCTTTTCGAACGGCATCATGATCGTGGCGTTTTCTGATAGCGCGTCGAAGATACGCTTGCCTTCGTCGAAATCATTCAGACCAATGGAAACCGAGAACCCCTGTGGCCTGCTGAAGCTGGGCATGGGGGAGTCACCGCCCATCAGAACATTGTCGCCAATGTTCAAACGCGCGTGCATGATCTTTTTCTTCTGCTCTTCCGTCGCGTCGGCGCCCATCGGCGTGTCGCCCATGGTCACCATCATCACGATCTCGCCGCCCAAAATCTTCTGATAAAACTCGAACGCTTCTTTACATTGGCCGTCAAACGCCAGATAACAATTGATAATCATCGCCGTCTCCTTCGTCATATCCGAGTTTTCGTTTCTCTCCAACAATCATTTGTCGTTTCACCGAAGCCCAAATCGACAGATCGTCCAAAAATAACGAGAGCAGCTTGACACAAATGTGTAGCGCTGCTCCGGGAGGCTAGTCGATCAGGACTGTAGGGGCTATTCGTGTTTCCCATCAAAGACGCCGGCGAAGAAGTCGATGAGGCTGTAGGGGGCGTTGTCGCCGAGGCAGAGATCTAGGATCTTATGCGCGTCTGCGGCGGATGATTGGCTGCGTGGGAACAGCGCGGCTTCGTAGGCGGCGAGCGCTGCTTCGATGTCGTTGGGGTTTGCGATGATTGCTTTTGCGAGCTCGGCGCCGTCGAACATTGCCAAGTTTGCGCCTTCGCCGGCGGGCGGCGCCAGGTGTGCGGCGTCACCGAGTAGGGTTACTCCGGGGACGCGGTCCCATTGGTGCTCCGTCGGAAGTGTGTTGATCGTGCGCAGGACCGGCGGGGTGTCGCTGTCGGTGATCAGTGCGGTGAGCGCCGGCGCCCATCCGTCGAATTCGGCCGCGATTCGAGCTTTCGCAGCGGCGGCGTCGCTGAAATCGATGCTGGCGAACCACTCGGCGGAACGGATCATCTGAACATATGTGTGCAATACGCCACCCGCCTCACGGTGCGCGGCGATGCCCTTTCCCGGGACGAGCGCGAACATGGCGCCGTCGCCGACGGCTTCGGCGGACGCGGGGTGGCGCTCGTCGGCGTCGTACAGATAAGTCTCGATGAATGATGAGCCGACGTACTCAGGCTTGGCGTCGGAGAGCAGCGGCCGGATCTTCGACCAGGCGCCGTCAGCGCCGACGAGGAGACTCGTGGTCACTGTCGATCCATCGGTGAAGGTCAGTTCGTGCAGGCCGTCGCCGAGGGATTGTGCGCTGGCGATTTTGCGTCCCCACTGAATTGTCCCGTCGGGCAGCGATTGGAGCAGAATTCGGCGCAGGTCTCCGCGAAGCACTTCAGGACGCCCATGCGAGCCATCGTCAGGTTTGTCGAGCAGAATCGCGCCGTGCTGGTCGAGCGCGCGCGTCGCCTGGCCGCCCTCGTGAATGATCGCGCGGAACTCGTCGGTGAGGCCGGCGGCTTCAAGCGCGACTTGCCCGTCGTGCTCATGGATATCGAGCTGGCCGCCCTGCGTGCGGGTCTCCGCCGAGGCATCCGCCTCGTAGATCGTTGCGGGGATGCCGTGGAGGTGGAGAATGCGTGCGAGAGTGAGGCCGCCAAGCCCCGCGCCGACGATTGTGACTGGAGGCATCGTTAGAGTTCCTTTCCGAAGTCGATCGGAATGCTGCTCCATAAATCTATAGGAACAGCATTCCACTTCGTACTTTTTTCCCATCTGCTGGCTCAGCTGCGCTCGATTTCGGAGGCGGCGCGGTCGAGCGCGGCGGTGACGGCGGCGAGGGATTCGGGGGAGAGTTCGCCTTTTGCCAGGCGCACCTGGATGGCGGCGCGCAGATTTTCCATGGCGCGGTGCATTTCCGGGGCAGGGGGGCCGCCGAAGCGTGCGCGTGCGCCCTCGATGCGGGCGTGCGCAGACTGGACCGCTGCTGCGTTGTCGTTGAGAGCTGTGCGGCCCTCGTCGGTAATGCTGTAGAGTTTCTTAGTCGCCTGCGCTTCGCTGGCGATCATTCCCGTTTCTTCCAGATACGTCAGGGTGGGGTAGATGACGCCGGGGCTAGGTGTGTAGTGCCCATTCATCGCTTCTTCAATCGCCTTGATGATTTCGTAGCCATGGCGCGGCTGCGCGGCGATCAAGTCGAGAACGATCCAGCGCAAGTCTCCTTGCTCCAGCGCCCGTTCGGGCCGCCCCGGCCCCCGGCCAAAGCCAAATCCTTGTGGTCCCCGTCCCCGAGGTCCGCCGCCGCCTCGTCCTTCCCAGCCATTCCCAAACATGCCGCTGTCTCCTTCGCCATTGCTCTCGTCAAAGTCTACCCGATCCCGCGATGGCATGTCGCCTTGACGATCCTGACGACCGAATCCCCAGCCATGACCGCCAAACCCGTGGCCGCCGTGTCCATGACCGTGGCCGTGCTGTCCATGACCGCCATGGCCGCGATCTCCGCTCCAGTTGTGTTGATGTCCGAACATAGTTTCTTTTTCTTTCTTGCGGAGCCATGCTCCGTCTTGGAATATGACACATCTATGATTTGTTTAAGACTAATCTTAGATATATCTAAGATTAGTATACAAGAAGATGCAGAAAAATGCAAGGGGGAGAAGATTTTTGCGAAGAGGCTAACGACCGATATCGTTGGCCTCAGTTCTGAGGGGGGATTTACGCCCGCGCTTGCCGCACGTCGGCGATCTGGCCTTCGAGGGTGTGGCAGAGCTTGCGCATGATATTGCGCGAAAAGTCGTCCGGCGCGGTTTCCAGGCCCTTTTGCGCGTAGGGCAGGGCGTCGGCGGGGCGGTGGGCGCTGGCGGCGAGGAGCATCGCCATCTGGCGGTAGAGTTCGTAGTCCTTGGGGTTTTGCGCGATACCTTTTTTGAGGACGGCTTCGCCTTCCACGAGATGGCCCGTGCGCGGCAGGATCGTGCCGCCCATGATATAGTAGGCTTCCAGGAAGTGCGGGTCCAGCTCGATGATCGTTTTGAGCATCGGGAGCAGGCTTTCGTTC
>JAOQAA010000158.1 GCA_025963815.1 Capsulimonas sp. | reverse complement strand
ATACGGCGGCGTGGGCATGCTCACCCCAGGCCATATGTGGCCCGTGGAAAACAACGCCTATGAGATGCAGCCCTCGGTCGATGCTCTGACAAAGCGCTTCGAGCGCGCACAGTCGGAACTGCTTCCGTTGGTGACGCAAAAGGGACTGGGCGGCGCGATCTATACCCAGACCACCGACGTCGAACACGAAGTGAACGGCTTCCTGACCTACGACCGCAAGGTCGAAAAAATGGATTTCCAGCGGGTCAAAGCCGCGAACGAAGCCATCTACCACGCCGCCGACGCGATCGCGAACGAGCCTACCCCCCCCATCGAAGTAAACTTCGATTTCCCGCTTCGCGGTGGGAAGTGGGTGCTGATAAGGATAGCCCCTCCGCCCCAATTCTGGGGGACCGGATTTCGGAGAGTGGCATTTTCCGGTCCCCCAGAATTGGGGCGGAGGGGCTATCCTTATCAGCACCCACACGAATTGGGGAGGAGGGGCCATCCGAAATCGGGTCCATCCTGGGCTAGGCAGCATCCACCGCGCTAATCCACACCAAGCGGCGCGGCGATCCGGACGCCCGTATCGCAGGGCGCGTCCAGCAGATCCAAGCCATACTCGCCGCCCCACGCGATCATGGCCTCGACCACGGGACGCAATGTCAGCCCCAGCGGCGTGAGCGAGTACTCGACTTTGGGCGGAACTTCGTCATAAACGACGCGCTGCACCAGGCCGCTCGCCTCCAGCTGACGCAGATCCTGCGTCAGCATCTTATGCGTGACCACCCGCGCGCCGCCATTGTTGATCCGGCGCATCAGGTCCGAATAGCGCATGGTCCCCGCAAATAAGCTCACCACAATAAAGATTTTCCAGCGCCCGCCCAGCGCATTCAGAGTCCGTTCCGCCGGACATCCCATCACCATTGTCTTCATGACTGTCTCCCATTCACACGCATAACACGGAACGCCGTTCCAAAATTCCGGATGACGCATTGCCTGGCCAGTATTATTTCTCCTCGCCATTGTCCGCCTGATGTTTGTTCTGTTTCGAAACAATATAATACAAAATTCCAAAATGAGGAAGCATGACGATGAACAGCGGGACGAATAAGTGCAGCATCAGTTCACCCACCGGCGACCCAGGCCTCGGAAACAAACGCCGCCCCAACAATGCCGCGCCCGCGACGAGCGCGCCCATATACAGCAAGCCAAAGAGAGGCAGGACCGCCTCAAAACACGAACGTGAGCTTCCCATTTCTCTTCTCATAGACGGATAAACGGGGAGGTTTCCCCAAGGTTTCGAACGCCGCCATTTCTATCAACGCGCCTCGCGAAATCTCGTCCCACAGATAAAGCAATGGTCTAATCAAGGGCTAAGCCAGCTGAAGCAGGCTGTCAGACCAGGATCGGTGAGGAAAGGCGTTCGGCATAATCCGCAATCCTCCAGTCGGCTTGAGCCGCCTTCCCCTTGACTCGACCACTGCTTTATCTGTGGGACAGGAGAGCGAGCTTGGGCGCCAGCCGGTGGAATAGAAGCCCTATTGCAACTTTCTGCACGCCTCCGGGTCACAACCATTGAACACGCACAACGAGGTGGAAGATCAATGACCCAAGGAACGATCGCCGTATCGCGCCCCGCAGCGGAAGTCGAGGACCGGCTCACGGTGCTGCTGGCGGCCGCGAACTGCAAAGTCGAGCGACAGCAGGATCGGGAGACGACATTCACCCATGGCAGCTATCAGGCGCAATCCGCCCCGCTCCTGCCCAAGTCGGGACACATCCGTTTGATCCCCGCCGCCACCTCCACCGATGTCCAGTGGGAGATCCATGTCAAACCCGCCGTCGCCGCGTGGATGACCTTTGTCGGCGTCGCCTTCTGCTGGACCATCTTCGCGCCATTGCTCGTATACCGCGCGCTGAAGGTGGAGCCGCAAATGTTCATGGAAAACCTGCTGGCGGGACTGTAAACCCGAGCGCCAATGCGCCGCGCCGTTCTTTTGTCCGCGCTGGGCGGAGCCGAGAACACCACGTTGCGCTGCGGGCTGACCTTGCACGAGACACGACGCACGGGAATACACTCTCATGTCGAACTTCGCGAATATGAACTTCAAGACGGTAAACTAAAGATTGCGGCGACGCTCGCATCCGGCTGGCTCGCCTCCATGGATCTGTCCGCTTCCGTGGAGCGGCATTTCTATCACATCGAGTTGACAGGCCCAGCGCCGACAAGTGGACATGGTTTGCCGAAGGCGAGCACAATTTCCAATGTTACTGGGTTCCGCTTTCGGAGGATCCCGGATGAGTGAGCGGCCAGGATCAGTGGCTGAACTGGTACATTGATACACTCCGATGGCGTCGCGAAAGGACTTCTCTCCATGCCACCCCCACCCGCGCCGATTCTGCGCGACCTTCCCGATGAGTTGTATGGCCCGCGCGTAACACTGCGCCCGCTGCGTCCCGGCGACGGCGCGGCGCTATGGGAGGCGGTCGATGAATCGCGCGCGCAGATCGGCGCGTGGCTCCCATGGGTTTCCAAAACGCTCAAGCCCGAGGACAGTGAAGCGACGGCTCGGAGAGGCGCGGCGCGCTGGCTCACCCGCGAAGATCTCATGGTCGGCGTCTGGGACCGCGCCAGCGGCGCGTGTCTGGGCGGCAGCGGTCTGCATCACATCGACTGGAGCGTACCTTCCTTCGAAATCGGCTACTGGCTGCGCACATCGGCGTGGGGACAGGGCTACATCACGGAAACAGTCCAAGTGCTCTGCCAATTCGCATTCGAGACGCTCGGCGCCAACCGCGTCGCCATTCGGTGCGACGCCAAAAACGACCGCTCCCTCGCCGTCCCGCGCCGCCTGGGCTTCATTCAGGAAGCAACCCTGCGCCGCGACGAACGCGGCGCCCTGCGCGACACCGTCATCTTCGCCCTGACGCCCGAGGACTACGCCTCGGCTAAGGCCGATTGGGATCGCAAGGAAACCTCACAATGACCATCGGATACACCGCCGTCGAGCGGTTCGAGCCCGAGTCCGGCGGATTGTTTGGGAGCAGCAGATCTTCCGGGCTGCATCCAATCGTGGATGTGGTGACGCTGGATTGCCTTCTTTGCCCGAATGTTCTCGACGGCTTGATCGATGAAGACTGGGAGCATAATCTCACCGATATTGACAAGCCCTTCTGGTTCCGCGATCTCGATTATTTGCTGGCGCGCGTGGCGGACGCCGCCGATTATCAAGTGCTGGCCGTCGCCAAAAATCCGACCGAGCCGTTGACGCTGGACGATCCGCGCTTTGAGTTCATCGGCTACGACCTTGTGGAAAAAAGACCCGGCGCCATCAGCGCGATCACCAACTGCGGCGGATCCGACAATGCCTTCCACGCCGACGAACTCTCCTTCCATGGTCTGATCCCCACGTTCGACGACGCCGTTCGGATCAACGCCCTGCTCATTCAGAACAACCCAGACGAACCCCACGCCTGCTGCGACATGATCGCCGTGTGGCGGATGGTCACGGCTCCTACCCACTTATGAAACACCCAAAGATTTTTTATTCCGCAATCGCTGTTGGCGTAACGATCAGCGCTCTTTATGCCGGAAGCATCCTCCGAAGTTTTCGCCCGGTCGATGTTCCCATCGGTCCGCACCTTCCCGTAGCCCATTACCGCGTCACCGACCTGGGCGCGGCGAAGGTGAGTTTTGACTGGGTTTCCGGAGTAAACGACAGAGGCGACATCGTCGGCGTCGTCGCGGCGGCGGCGTCTAATAAAACGAAAGACGGCGATCCAAGACAGGCCCTCGCGATTGTCGCCGGAAATAAGGTCGTGATGGGCCTCCCGCAGCATATGGCGGTTGCTTCGGCCATCAACAACCATGGCGAGGTGGCCGGAACGACCGGCAGCAAAGACACATATCGCGCCTTCTTTTGGAAGAACGGCAAACTCACCGATCTCGGCGCGCTCGGCGGCGTTTCCAGCTACGGCTGCGGCGTCAACGACAAGGGACAGGTCGTCGGGTTCTATGAAACGCCGGACAATAACACCCACTCATTCCTCTGGGAGCGCGGCGCCATGCGCGAACTCCCACTGCCGTTGGGAGCGCTCGCGCGCGACATCAACAACCAGGGAGAAATCACGGGGATCTTCCAAAAGTCGGCGCACGCGTTCCTCTCAAGCGCCGGCGGCGCAATGATCGATCTGGGCGACGGCGACGGCAGGGCGATCAACGCGAGCGGCGTCGTCGCCGGTTATTCCGGGGGAAATGCCTGCGCATGGAAGCACAGCCAAATCGTCCCGCTCCCCGCGCTGGCGCCCAGATCCTCAGCCTCGGCATTCGACATCAACGACCTTGGGCAGATTGTGGGCCATGCGCAGCCAAGCGAAAACGCGAAGTTTTCGCACGCCGTGCTCTGGCAGAACGGAAAGGCCTACGACTTGAACTCACTGATCGATCCCGGCTCCCCCTGGGAATTGCAGGTTTCCGAGGGGATCAATAACAAGGGTCAGATAGTGGGAGTGGGCGAGTTTAAAGGCGCAAAGCACACCTTTCTGCTCACGCCGGTGGGGTGACGCCCCCGTCCGGCAGAACATCTCCCTTAATATCCTTCAGAAGCCGTTCCGCCGCCGCGTCGTTCTTATTGCGAATGGCGACGTCCAGCGCCGTTTCTCCGTTCTTGGAGAGCAGCGCTGGATCGGCGCCTGCGCTCAGCAGAGTCTCGATCAGCGTAACGTCGCCCACGGACGCCGCGGTCATCAGCGACGTCCAGCCGTCGTCCGTCGCGTTGACATCCACACCGGCGCCGAGCAGCACGTCAACGGCTTCATAGGACTGCGCCGCCACGGCGCGTCTCAGCGGCCATGCTCCCAGGTCGCCCGAAACATCGACCCCATGCGCCAGAAGAGAGCGGACGGCGTCGGCGCTCCCCCAGCTGGCGGCAAACGAAAGCGCGGTTTCCTGACTGGAATTGCGCAGAGCGGGGTTCGCGCCATGTTCCAAAAGCAAGCACACGACACGAGCGCCATCTTCGCGGGTTCCCCCCTCCAGGGCATATTGCGCCGCTAACAGAAGCGCGGTCGCCCCCGTCATTAGATCCCGGCCATCGCCGGAATCGCAATCATCCTCTGGTCCAGGTTCTCCGACGGTCAAATGCACGTTCGCGCCACGCTCCAGCAAAGTTCTGGCCATGTCGGCGTTTCCATCCAGCGACGCCCACATCAGGAGCGTAAAACCTTCATAACGCCTGTCAATATCCGCGCCGTCCGCGAGCGCCTCCGCCAGCCATTGCGCCGTCACGGCGTCACGCGCTTCCATCGCCGCGCGCCGTCTCTGATCATATTCTTCTTCGCTGTGAATTATTCTCGGATTTCTCATCTGATTAGAACTTTCGCTTTTGTCGGATGCCGCCTTATTCGTAACCCGCGCCCATCCAAAGAATTTCCGCGAATAACTTCCACGTCGGCGCAGAGGGAAATTCTCGATCTTGATTTGCGTACAGGCCGTCCACATCCATGGCGGCGCCGGACACGCCTCCCAGGAACGCACGCAAATTGTCGTTCTCTCCCCACTGCTTGGGGTTCCGTTCCAGTTCCGCCTCAAAAAGCATCACAAACTGCACGAAATCCTGGCGCGTCTCCACGCGCTCCACCGCCTCTGGAATAGTATCCATCAATCTCCTTTCATTTCTCCAACAAAATAACGGCAGTAAGTTCTTACAGGCGCTCAACGCTGGATTTCCAGGCTTGATAGATGGGGTGGAGCAATAACACTTCCGGCCCCGCAAGATCCGACGCTTCGATAAAATCGGCGGCCAGACGGGCGAGCATCGTTCGGAATACTGAATACTCAACAAGCTCAGTTTCGGGATCGGGACGCCATGTGCGATGATAACTGTTACGGTTCTCGCAAGTAATGGCGATTGTATTCTCCACAACCCAGCGAAGCTCTAAGAAACGCTCGACGCCCTGCTCGAAGAAATCCAGATCGCAAGGGATATCGCTTGGCCCGGCCAGAAGCCAATCCGTGACGTCGGAAAGCTGCTCGACAATGGTGCATAAATCCGTCCGGACGTCGACGCCCCAATCATCATCTCCAAACCCGGCGACACGAAACTCCCAGCACTTCGATTCCGCTAGGGCCACACAAACGCCATGGAGCATATCGAGTTCACAAACGTCATAGAGAATGTCTTCGAGTTCTTCCGGAGTAACCACCCCGCGAACGGGTTCCCGATGGTCGGTGCGTATCAGCGCCATCTCAAACATTTACCACTCATCTCCCAGTCGAAAGTACTGCTCGTTCGCATACTGCGCGACAACTCCATAAGGCCCCTCGCCTGAGTAACGACGCTGCGCGACAAAGCGCTTGATTTCGCGTCGCAGGCCGCGCAGCGCCTGCGCGTAATCTGTCTCACGAAACACATACTCTCGGTCCGGCCCCGGCTCCGGCACACGCCAATACACCATTCCGTCCCGATGTTCGACCGCCACCCCGCGCCCGACGCCCGCGCAGGCGGGCTGGCCACACCAGCAGGTGATGATGAAGAACGCGCCCGAATCGCGCTCGCTCCGAAAGAGTTCTTCCAGATCGATGGCGTAGTACGAGAACGCCGCGAGCGGTTCGCCGTCGATTTCCACGACGATGTGGACATTGTCCTCGCCTGGCGACGGATCGATCTTCAATTGCAGGGTGAGCGTATTCATGCGTTTGGCCGCACAGTGGATAAGCGCTGTGAAATTCGGTCCCGCCCAAACAGTTTCCTCGCCCGCTCCAGCGCGGCGACCACTTTCACGCGCTTCGGTTCCTCGAACAAGTATAGCGGCAGCCGGTCGAAGCGGCTCTGACGCTCCCAATGATCACCGCGAGAGACACCAACGCGCCAAGTCGCGCCTTCGCGAGTGCGCGAGCTGGGCTTGATTGCATGGGAGAAATAATTCAAATACTCGCTGATCTGCTCAACGGAGTGAAACGCAAACATGAATGAGCAGACGTGGACAAAGTAAACCCACTGGGCCGTTTTCGCCTCTTCCGCAGTCGCCCAGAGGTGCAGGACATCCTCTCCACAGTCTCGGTGAAGTTTCTTGTACATTCTCGCCAATTAGTCACTCCAAAATCGCCCTAAGGGCTTCAGACGATTCATATTTCACTTTCAAACTGCGCCACGGCGCGGTTAAACGCATCCAGCACTCGTTCACGACACGATTCCGAGAGCAGCCAGTCTGGCGACGCTTCCTCGCCCACTGGCGGCGCGCCGCCTGCGCTGGCGCAGTAATCTCGATACTCCTTGACCTGGGCCGCCGAGGTGAGCACATGCATATGCGCGCAGGCGCGGACGAAATAGACCCACTCGGACTGAGCGGCGTCCACAAACGCGGCATACTCTCCGAGCATCTCGGCGTCGCATTCACTGCGAAGCTTTTTGAAGTTTCGTACACCATCATCGACTGTCTTTTCGCCGAACTGTTCGTCGTCCAGCAAGACCACGCGGACGCATTGAAAAATTCGTCCTTCGCGAACGATAACGCCTTTACGTTTGCGGCCCAATTGGCGAATCACGCGAAACGCTTTGGCGAACTCGGGTTTCGTGACGTGAAAATCCAGCCGTTCCGCATTTCTCTTGTAGCCGCGCGGGAACTTCTTCGCACGCAAAACCTTGACCGAATCGGAACTTGGGATTACCATCGTTTCGCTATAGCCGATCCAGTGGCTTTGGTCCGTCAGCCGCTCGTAGAAGTCGTTTGTTAGCGACGGATCCTCGCCGAACGCCGACTTGGCGCAGTTAAACCAGAAAGACCACAGCAGATCCGCACGGCATCGGCGATTGATGTAGTATGTCAGCTGATCGCCGACAAAGGTCAAGCATCCTTTGAAATTTTCTTCGTCGAGCGGCAGCGGCGGCTCCTGAATGTCTCGCAGTCCCGTCATTCGTTTCTTTCCTCACGCCTCAGTAAGATTTGGGTAGATTAATATTGAATTGTTGCGCGGCCGCCGCAGGCCGAAAGGACACATCACATGAAGGGCTACGTCATCTCGGAAGTCGAAGTGCTGAACGATGCGGGGGCGGCCGAGTATCGGCGGCTGGCGGAGGCGTCGATCCATGAGTATGGCGGACGCTATCTTGTGCGGGGCGTGGATGCGCATACGATCGAAGGCGATCCGACGGCGCGCAAGGTCGTCATCATCGAGTTCCTCTCCCTCGCCGCCGCGCGCGAATGGTACGCCTCCGAAGCCTACGCCGAAGCGCTCAAAGTCCGCCAAACCGCCCTCGACCGCCGCCTCATCTTCGTCGAAGGCGTCGTGCCGTAAGTCCGAGCAATCACCCTCTGCGAGCGCCCGAGGTGAGGAGACGGACGATCTTCTCGTCCCCTTTATGATTGGCCCAGTCGTAAGCCGTTTCCCCAAACTCATCCCGGATCGCGCGATCGGCGCCCAGTTCCAGCAGTCGCCGCACAATGGACTCATGCCCGCGCATGGCGGCGTTGTGCAGCGGCGTCAGGTCGATGTCTCCTATCGCATTGATGTCCCCGCCGGCGGCCACCACGAACTCCAATTCTTCTAAACTGCCGCCCCGAAACGCGATGGCGTGGAGCAGCGTATCGTCATCCGACCGCCGTTTGTTCGGATCCGTCACCTCGTCCCCAAACTCCTCCGGCCACGCGCCGTACTGGCGGAATAGTTCGGGAAGTGTATAGACCTTCGGCTCGCACTTTCTCTTCATGATTGCTCTTGTTTCCTAAGCGAAATTCCTGTCGGTCACCACAAAATGCATCCCATCATACTTGAGGTACATCGGCGGCCTCTTTTGCGCGGGCGTCCAGCCCAATCGGAATGCCGCTCGGATGGCGTTTCGGACTGCCGTCTGCCCCGCCTCAAAACTGAGAGAATGGGGATTGACGATTACAAGTTGACCATTGGCTCCCTGCTGGGCGATGGCGATCCTGCGATTTTTCCAATGCCAATCTTTATGCAGATGCCAATCGAACGTCTGCCCATTGCGCAGCGAGATCGTATGGGAGTGCTTCTTTGTAAATGTCATCGTGTTACATAATCTCACAGCGAAAATGAAAGTCGTGAAACTGTATCTGCAATTCCGTACCGCTGGCGAATAGAATGCAGTGACGGTACTGGCCGTCGTCTAAGATCCGAATCTCCTGAAAGAGCAGATCGCCGAACCCACCGGGTTGATACCCAATATCGGTACTATGCGCCAGGCAGATAAATCGGGTCACCTCCCGGTATTCCAGAAAGTATTTACACCAAGTCTGGAACCCATTCGGGAAGATATAGTCGCCGCTCAGTTCCATCTCCAGCCGTCGCTCGATGGCGTCATGATCGATTTTGAGAACTTCGGCGTCGTAGAGATAAACGCTCTTGCAGTTTTCCGAAATCGTTTTGAGATCGGCGGGAATGATTTCAAGAATCGACGCCAAGTATTCGCGATACACTTTGACGTTCGCGTCGAGAATATCCCCGTCCGGAGCGCGATATTGAAAGTAGTCCAAAATCAAATCCAATCAAACAACTGTGGGTTATGCGACACAAGCGCAATCACTGTATCGCCGTTGATTGGCGCAGAGGTAAAGAGGGGTCGGAGCAAACGTGGTAAATTACGATCACGCAGTCTTAAAGGATTGCTGCGCTGGCGACCGCCGGCTTGGCTATCGGCCACGTCACCACTCCCAGGCAGCGCGTGAGGCTCCCCGCCAGGAATGCTTCAAAAAAGCGTCCATCAGGCCGGATGGTAACGATGGTGATTTCCGGCTCATCGTAAGTTTCCAAATTCCCCAGCAGTGGCTCATAACCGACGATCCCCTGTTTCATTACCGTATTCAATTCGGAGCGAGTGCGACAGTCCCACGCGACAGTATGGGTAGGGATGGGTGGGCAGATGGGATCGACAAGGGCGCCACAGCGCAGTTCGTCGCGCATCTCGATGGCAATGGAATCGGTGGACGACAGCAGCAGATTATCCAGAACGTGCGCCATGGCTTCATGCTGTTCGATCCGCGCGGTGATTTGACGCGCGCAGGCGACATGCGCGGGGGAAGTGCGCTGCGTATCGACCAGGGCCAAGCGCGGGTCTGCACTGCGCATCAAGAGATGATTGACCATCGCGATATCGCCCTTCTCGCAGGCCACGGCCAGAGCGGTTTTGCCATCGCGCCTCGGGTTGTCCCGATCAATGTGATACGTGAGCAAGGTCTTGAGGATGGTTAGATTCCCACGGCTCACGGCATATGTCAGCGGCGTCTCTCCCGTAGCGCCGTCTACAAGGCGACAGAGTGCTCGCGCCTCGCCAAACATGCTTCTAAACGTCGCGGCGATCTGGGGCGCCGTTCCATGCGCCTCATGGAACCGGGCGCCCAGCAGCGCGCCGACGCCCTGATTGTCGTCCGCCGCGATCCGAGCTATGAGCATTTCTAACTGAGATTGCCGGTCGATATCTTCCATGAGCACTCACGCCGGAACGTTTTTTCCTGTCTTTGGGCGCGCCACGGCCATACCGGCAGCCATGGCTCCGCGTCATTCACCTGCGCGGCAGTAATATCGGACAGTAGGCGGTTCTTTTACTGATTTATAGCCGGCCGTTGTAGAAACCTTCCATCGGGATATTTTGGCCAAGCTCCCACGACCAGATCGTATTGCGTGTACGCCGCTCCGCCGTCACGCGCTCGGTCAGGAACTCATTGATACGGCGCACAAGCTCATCCAGCTGAGCCGCGCTCTGCGCGCCCCCAAACCCGGAACGCAGGACCACCCGCTGCCTGCTCGGCGTCAGATCGACCACAAGCACCCGAAATCCCCACCCCGCAGGAAACAAATTGTAAAATGGCGTGACGATTCGAATGCGCTGGACATCGGACAGCTTCAACGGCATTTCTTGATTGGCTTGGAACTTGTCGTTCGAAACGTCCACCACCAAACGGCTTGATCCAAAGTACACCTGATATAACCGTGCGAGGATCACTACGAAAAACCCCGCCAGCGCGACAAGGCAAAGGATATCATCCACATGCTCGCTGACATGGGGCAAATGCCTGAATATTAAAATCAGACCTACGGCCAGCCCCAGCGGCTGCGTCCACTGCTCTGTTCGCCGACCGGTCCAGCCCGTCTTCACGGATTGGGCAATCAGCACGCCATCGGCTTCGATAATCTCAAATTTACGGGTCATTATGAGGAACTTCTCCGATCTACGCCTGTACGCTCTTGCCCTGATCCCACTCCCAGATCGGCTTTAGAACATTTCGCTTCTCCGCAGGGTGCTCCGCGAGAAATGCGTTGATTCGCTGCGCCAGTTCCTCCAACCCAGACTGTTCCTTGGCTCTGAAGGCAATCCCATAAAGGAGCATAATATCTCTCCCCGTCGTTGTTTCGAGAACCAGAGTTCGGAAGCCTAGGCTGCGCAGCAGAATGCTGGGCGCAGGAACGCGAACGCGGGCGCGGGTAATCGTGGAGAGAGACGACGGTTTCGAGCCACCACGGGAGAATTGATCGTTACCGGCGTCGAAAACGCAGGTCCAGGAGCCGAAGTAAATGTGATAGATCAGAACAGGAAAATTGAATGAGCAGACGATTCCAACTTCGCCATTCAGTCCGTGCGTCGTTCCCGTGATAAAAATACGGGCGATCGAGTATATGGCCGTCAAAGCCACTACCGACATGATCGCATCCATCAAGCGGTTGACTCGTCTGCCGATCAACCCCGAGGCAGACGTACGAATGGTCAGCACACCGTCTGATTGCTCCACCTCAAATTTTCGAGACAGCATAAGATTTCTTTCTCGTGAGACGACGCGCAAGCCCCTTTATATTCGGCCACGGCGTTTTTGTTTCGCTTCTATAATCGGCGGCGCGGGAATAAAGCCTTCGATTTCCGGAATGATGTCATTGATTGCCTCGGCGAGCGCTTCGAACTCCGCGAGGCTTTTGCGAGTTCCATATGTGCTATTCAGATTGAAAGAGCGCCCCGATTTCAAATACAAATCGAGCCAGTACACACGAAGCGCCTGGGGAACCCAGGAGGCGCTTGTGGTATGCACGGCGACCACTCGCATCTCGTCCAGTCCATAAATTCTAGCGCCATTGATGCGCATCGAATTGTCATTTCGATCGAAGACAAAGAGCCGGTTTCGAGCCAGTATCAGAAAAACAGGGAACGCCCAGCACAGTCCGATGAGGGCATACAGGACCACCAGGATGAGATTGGTCGTATCTGGATGCAAACGAAGCGACAGCCAAAACCCCGCGATCTCAGATCGCTTAATCCATACAATGACGCCCAGTGACAGAATAGTGGTCGCGACGCGGTTTGTCATCGCTTCCCGTGTCAATCGCAGGGTCAGCCGGTCAACGGTTCGCTCAATGTGATATTCGGCCATTGAGATTATCTTTCCGCGCGGCTCACGCCGGCACGTTCTTCCCTTGCTCCCATGACCAGATCATCGGCCGATGGCGGGCTTCCGATTGACGCCGCTCTGCCAAGAACGCGTTGATGCGAGTCGCGGCGTCCTCCATCGCGGCATCCTCGCAACGGGTGATGAAAAGCTTACGCAGCGCGGTTTTGCGTCCGTTCGTCAGTTCCAGGTACAGCGCCTTGCGACGTGAGACGCCCCGCCCCTTGTCCGCGTATAAAAACCCATCATAGTGGGCGGCAACCACCTCGGAGAACTTAACGCCCTTGGTCCCGTTACGCAGCACCTCGTCGGTCTTCGAATCCAGCACGCATTTCCAGGGACCGAAATGATCGTAAGATACACTGCTCAGCCAGAAGCACGCGATGGCGAAGAGCTTAAAGCCTTCGAAGTTCGGGACGAAGAACGAGGCGGTAATCGTCACGAGCGTCACAACGGGCATGACCATGTACGCCGCTTCCGCCACCCGCAATCCCCGCCATTGCGAATCTACCGCACGAATGGTCAGAACGTCCTCGGACTGCTCGATTTGATATGTTCTCATATGCACTCGCTGGCTCCTCAACCCGCCTTCTTCATGCCGCACGGCGTCTTTACAATACGCGGAATACCCATTTCGTCGAATAGCTGCGGGACGCACTCGGGCAGCAGCGGCGAGATGGCGTCCTGGAGGAGAGTGATTTCGTTGTTCTGTGAGACGGCCTTCGTGGCTTTCAGCTCAATCGCACGCGGAATCAGGTTACCCCAGGTGGAGCGCGCCGGAAAGCGCAGCACGAGAATGCGTGTGTGAAATCGCTGCGGGAGCCAGTTCAAGCAATCGTAGCCGGACAGCGCGACTTTGTCCAGATTGCAGACATAGCGGCCATCCACGAATAATTGATTGCGCTTTCGGTCGAAGACGATTTGTTTCCCATCGGTGAGGTAGGAGGTGAAAACCAACGGGCTGCCTCCCACCAACAGCAGCACGATTCCAGAGAGGACTCGCAAAACGGCTTGCAGGTTTCGCTTGGCGGCTGCGGGCGCTGTTCTCCGCAGGATCAGCTGCCCCTCTGTTTCCGTAATCTCGTATTCCATCGTCATTCTCCCCATCACATATTATCCTGAAAACTGATCGTCCGTCGTCCCTGCGGCGATAGAGCCTTGTGCCCCAATCCAACATCGCAAACTTTCCACCGCCGACAAACGCATCCGACTTCGAAGACGCCCTGCGACGCGGCCACGGCCGCGCGGTCCTCTGGCTGCGGCAAGGCGATGTCGCCGAGGACCGCGCGCTAATTCTCAAAGCCTGCCGTGAGAACTGGGCGTTCAATTCGCTCACCGATAGCAGCAGGGATCTTCTTATGGTCGATGTCGTTTTGGCGACATCCGAACCCGAGTTCTATGTTTCCCACCTACTGCAAGTATACTCCGACGACTGCAAGGCCGGCAATTACGACCAGCTTTATGAGCTAATCGGCCACTTCGCCGCCGCTGGGAACGCCGAAGCGCGCGAGGCGGTGTACAAAGCATTCACAGAACTTCGGACAGACTACGCGTCCCAATACGCGGAGGCCCTGCTGGACATCGATGGGCTGAGCGGTTATCGCTTCGCCGTTCAAATCTGGGCGCGTGAAGGCCTTTCAAAAGCCGACGACTTTTCGGAAATCCACCTGCTCAATCAGGCGGAAGAGCGATTCGGCGTGGACGCTGTTGCCGAGATGATCGAAGAAATCTCCCAAAGCGATCCGAGCATACTCCCCTATCACGCATCGGTTAAGGCGCGACAAACAGTTTGGCGCGACCGATTGGGAACGCGTCCTCGTCGCCCCGAGCCATCATACGAAGAATGGCGCCACATGATCGCCGACGAAAAACGCCCCCATGCACAAGTGGTGTGGGCGAATCGGGGGAGTCGTATGGACGAACAGACCGCCCGGCGCATGGCTTCGGATGTACTGACGGAAGCCGATCCCGCGCTCGTCTCCCGCTTGCTATGGCTGTTTGGGAAATACCCGTTCCCTGGGGACACAGAGCCGCTTTACCCAATGGCGCACGGCGATGACGAACGCCTTGCCGCCGCCGCATTCGCCCTAGCGCCGATCAAAGACCCGCGCGTCCGCACGCTTGGCCTCAGTATCATGCAGGGACCGAGGAATCCCTGGGATGGCGTTCGGCTTCTCGTCCATAACTTCCAAGACGGTGACTGCGCCGCCATGATCCATCTGGTTTCCCGCCTCACCGACGCCGAGGAAATAGAGGACCTTGGCCGCCACATCCGCAACGTCTTCGCGGAGAATCCCACCCCCGAATTTTTAGACGTCTTGACCCTGCTCTACGAAACAGGCATGTGCGCATCGTGCCGCAGCAGCGTCGTCGAATGCCTCGCAAGCCTAGGCCCGCTGCCGGAATATATCCTCCTGGAAGCCCCCTACGACGCTAGCGACATCACACGCGAGTTCGTGGCGGAACTTCTGTCCCACAGATAAAATCATATTCTCGGTTATAAAAACCGGGTCGATTATGCCTTGGCGTGCTCCTGCTGAGCGCTCAGGTATTGGTTGATGGTGAGCGCCAGCTCCTCAAGCTTGGCCTCGTCTTCCTCATCCTGCACCATCGCGGATCGGATCGTGATATCCCGTCCGGCGGCCGTCTCCAGGTTCAGGTGGCGCACGCGGGCGGGGCGCTTTCCGATCAGTGTCGTGGGCTGGACGACGTGGGCGCCGGTCACGGTGGAGAGCGCGATTTTTCGCCAGCCGTCGATCGTGATCTTATCTTTTTTGGCGTCGAGTTCGCACCGCCACGGAAAGCTGCCGTTCGCATAGAACAGCAATAAGAGGAAGGGCAGCGGCGTCGCTGGCGACCCGGTAAATGCTTCGCGCAGGTGGGAGTGCGTCGCGAGCGCCGTCACAATGAGCGCAATTTGTATCAGCGTCACCAGCGCCCACAGCACCGCCCAGGCCAAGAACAAGCGCCACAGAAGCACGTTGGCCGGCGCTATTCTTACGGTCATCACGCCGTCCGAAAATTCTGTCGTGGATTCGCCTAATCTCATTTGTCATCCTCTCCCCTTCGCGTCCGCGCCGCCAAATCGACCGAAACCTGACGCGCGATGGCGTACACGCAGGCGATGATCACTCCGCCCGCCAGCGCCCCCATGATCTCGCGTCCCCAGAAGATGGGCTTGCCGCCGCCCATTATCCGGGGCAGCACGTTGGCGAGCAGCAGTCCGACGGCGGAGGCCAGCGCCACCGTGACGGCCTTGGGCATTGGTTTATTGCTGAGTTTTGGGTTCATTATCACTTCTGCTTTATGCGAACGATGTCTTGGGTTGACTGACGACGGCGGATATCAGCTTGGCAACGATGTGGGTGTTAATCCGCAAG
>JAOQAA010000141.1 GCA_025963815.1 Capsulimonas sp. | reverse complement strand
CGCCGGGCTCAACGAACGGGAAGAAGTCGGGACGGAAACGGATGGTGACATCACCGAACAGCATCTTGGTGAGCTGTGCGAAGGTGCCCTTGAGGTCGGCCAGCGTCAGGCCCTCGTCCACAGCCAGCAGGTCGACCTGATGGAAGGTGTGCGAATGTGTGGCGTCGACGGCCTCGTAGCGGTAGCACTTGCCGATCGTCGCCTGACGAATGGGAGGCTTGCGCCCTTCCATCACATGCGCCTGGAACGCCGTCGTTTGCGTGCGCAGCAGATGGGTGTCGTCGATGTAGAACGACATCTGCTCGTCGAATGCTGGGTGATCCGGAGGATAGTTCAGCATCTCAAAATTGTAGTGGTAGTGCTCGATGTCCGGGTACTCGTCAAACGAATAGCCCATGGAGATCAGAGCATCCTTCACGGCCTGCATCTGCCGGGTAATCGGGTGCGGGCCGCCGTTCCAGACATTGCGTCCGGGCAGGGTGACATCGACCGAATCGGCGGACAGGCGCGCGGCGCGCTCGGCGGCGGCAAGGCCGCTCTTGCGGGCGCCCAGGCGTTCGAGCAGCTCCGCCTTGCGGACGTTGACGGCTTGTCCGAACTGCGGCTTTTCCTCGGCGGGGAGAGAACCAACGAGGCGCAAGAGACCGGTTAACCGGCCCTTGCGCCCCAAGAAGTCCACTTCCACACCGTCCAGCTGCGCCACCGTGGCCGCGTTGTCCACGGCGTCGGCGGCTTCCATCGCGATTTGCGCGAGCTCTTCGTACGGTGTCATGTCGTGATTTAAGACGTCGCGATGCCGGCCGTCGGGGCCGCCACCGTGATGTTGAGCGACTTCACCAGGCCGTTGAAGGCGTTGATGTCGCTGATCGCCATCTCCGATAGGACCTTGCGATCCAGCTCGATGCCTGATGTGCTCAGGGCGGCGATGAAGCGGCTGTACTGGACTCCCTGCGCGCGGCAGGCGGCGTTGATACGCGCGATCCAGAGCGAGCGGAAGCTGCGCTTCTTGTTGCGGCGGTCACGGTAGGCATAGTTGCCGGACTTCATGACCTGTTCGTTCGCGCTCTTATAGAGGCGAGACTTACCGCCGAAGTAGCCCGAGGCTTCCTTCAAAATCTTGTGGTGACGCTTGTGGCGCATCAAGCCACGCTTAACACGTGCCATATCTCTGTCCTTTTACGGGCGCTCATGCGCCCGGTTCTTTTTAATATCAATGACGCCGCAGACGAACGCGGCGAAAAATTGCGCTTTAAATAAAATTAAAGACCGTTGGGAAGCATCCGCTTCATAGCCTTGAGTTTGCCCTTGTAGAGCTGGCTTTCGGCGGCCAGTTTGCGGGACGTGCCCGGTCCCTTGTGGATGTTCAGGTGGTTACGGTAAGCATGCTGATGGATCAGCTTGCCGGTGCCCGTCACTTTAAAGCGCTTCGCCGCGGTCTTGCGGGTCTTGATCTTCGGCATCGTATCAGTCTCCTTCGTACAATAACTCTATTTCGACCGTCACCATGGACGATCTCCATTTTTTCTATTTCACGCAACAACGAACCCGGCCACGGTTTGTCGCGCCGGGTTCGATGCGATTCTTTTTATCCATCCCGAAAGCCGCGAAGGACACGAAGCAAAGGCGCTCGAACACGCTCGCTTACGCGGCGGGCGGGGTCTCCGGCTCAGGCGTCGCCGCCGGATCCGGCGCTTCCACAACGGGCGCAGGCGCTTCCGCTGCCGACGCTTCCGCTACTGGCGCAGGCGCCGCACTGGCCACTGGGGCGACGGTTGCTGCGGGAGCAGCGCTCGCCGCTGGGGCGGCCGGACGCGGCGTAGCGGGCTTCGGCGCGGACGGGGGCTTGGGAGCTCCCGGCGCGGCGGGCTTGGGTCCACCAGCCTTCAGCGGGCTCAGGATCATGGTCATCATACGGCCTTCCATCGACGGGGGCTTTTCCACCTGCCCGACTTCGGAGACCATCTGCGTGACTTTATCCATCTGCTGGCGCCCAAATTCCGGGTGGGTGATCTGGCGTCCCTTGAACCGGATCGTCACCTTGACTTTGTCGCCGTCTTCCAAGAATTTGATAGCGCTGCGAACTTTGACATTGAAGTCATGGTCCTCGATGTTCGGAAACATCTGGATGCCCTTGAGTTCGCTTTGCTTGTGCTTCTTGGCGGATTCTTTTTCTTTTTTGGCCTGCTCGTACTTGAACTTGCCATAGTCCATGATCTTACAGACCGGCGGCTGCGCTTGAGGCGCGACTTCGATCAAGTCGATGCCACGTTCCCGCGCGATCGCCAGGGCTTCGCGCGGGGTCATAATACCCAGCTGACCGCCATCGTCATCGATGACGCGGATTTCCCGCGCTCGAATCCGCTCGTTCATGTTTACCCGCGGCTCACGCGGGTCTCTGCGAAAATCCCGACTGTTTATAAAATTCCTCCGAAATCGCTCGCTCGAAAACGTCTGTTTTGACGATTGTCCGCATGCTGGCGCGCTTGCATTTAGCCAGCAAAAAACTCCCTATAGTATAGCCCATTCTGAGAGAGGAGTCAAGACTCATGTGAAAATACATGGTTCATTTGGACATAACTCTTTGGCTTCAAGGCGAACCATGAAGTTTAACTACGCAAGCTCCTGAACGGAATCAGCAAAAGGTCTATTTTCCCAAAACTATATTGACGAAAATATTATACCAGAATAGAGACCTGAGAGTAATCGCCTCCCACTGACGGCCACATCCGAATGCCTGGTACGTAAGGTAATATGTACCAAGAGCGCTATGAAGGATTTAGTACTCGCAATTCCGCAACGCGCCCCACGCTTGGAGACCCGCAGGATGGGAAAGACAATTGGAATAGATCTGGGAACGACGAACTCGGTGGTCGCCGTCATGGAGGGAGACAAACCCAAGGTCATTCCCAACGCCGAGGGAAGTACACTCACCCCATCCGTTGTCTGGTTCAATCCATCCGGTGAGCAAATCGTCGGCGCTGCCGCCAAACGCAGAGCAGCCATGGATCCCGAGCATACCGTCTCCTCCATCAAACGCAAAATGGGTACACGCGAGCGTGTGAGAATCGACGGCGTGGACTATTCGCCGGAGCAGATCTCCGCGATGATCTTAAAAAAGCTGAAACACGACGCTGAGGCGTATCTTGGCGAACCAGTAGACAAGGCCGTTATCACGATCCCAGCTTCATTTAATGACATACAGCGCCAGGCGACCAAAGACGCGGCAAAGATCGCCGGATTGGAAGTCCTTCGTATTATCAATGAATCCACTGCGGCCAGCCTCGCCTATGGAGTAAATATACACAAGGACGAAAGTGTGGTTGTATTCGACGTTGGCGGCGGCACATTCAACGTGAGCGTCCTGGACGTAGGAGACGGAATATTCGAAATTCGGTCGATCGCAGGAGACCTGCACCTGGGCGGCGACGATTTCGACCTCCGCATCGTCGAATATCTGGCGGACGAATTCGAGCGAAACCACAAGGTAGATCTGCGCTCTGATCCGAAAACGTTCCAGCGTCTGCGAGACGCCGCCGAGCGCGCTAAAAAAGACCTGTCTCAGGTCATGCTCATCAATGTCAACTTACCGTTCACCACTTCAGACTATTCGGGTTACATGGATCTCGAAATACACATGCGCCGGTCGGTATTCGAAGGCCTGATCGGCGATCTTTTGGAACGCATTGAGAAGGCGTTTAAAAGGGCTTTGTCCGACGCAAATCTTGATGCAGCGGATATCGACGAGATCGTCTTGATTGGAGGCTCAACACGAATTCCCGCCATTCAGGAGATTGTTAAGAAACTGCGCTGTGGCAAAGACGCCAATCGCTCGGTCAACCCAGATGAGGCCGTGGCGATCGGCGCCGCGATACAAGCAGGTGTTCTTAACGGTGAAATCCAGGATGTCGTGCTGCTGGACGTTGCGTCCCACAGCCTGGGCATTCAGTTGCCAGGCGATGTGTTCATGAAGTTCATCGATCATAATACGACAATACCAACTCGTAAGAGCGAAACCCTCTCCACCGTGGCTGATGGTCAAACGTCTATGGAGTTTTTCATATATCAAGGCGAGAGCGAAAAGGCATCTCAGAATACTTTGCTCGGTCGGTTTGAGCTATTAGATATCCCGCAAGCTCCGCAGGGTGTTTCCGAAATCGAGATTACCTTTGCCATTGACGCACACGGCATTATAAACGTCTCTGCTCAAGACAAAGCGAGCAAAAAGGAAAGTGGGCTCACGATCAACACCCATGGGGCGCTCAGCAAATCCGAGGTCGAACATTTCATTTTGGCATCTGAGCGATCAGGCATGTCAGACGATCATCAATATCGTTCTAATCTTACATTCTTGATTGAAAAGAAGCGACTTGAGAAAGCCTATGATGTCTTCTTGTGTCACAAAAATGCGGACAAGGCGCAGGTGAAAGAAATTGGGCGACGGCTTATTAAGGAGTTCGGCATCCTTCCGTGGCTGGATGAGTGGGAGCTTCGGCCGGGAGAGCGTTGGCAGCAAGTTCTTGAGAGTCAAATCACGAGTATTGCGAGCGTCGCCGTCTTCCTTGGACCTTCAGGACTGGGACCTTGGCAAGATACGGAATTGGCGGCCATTCTGGACGAGTTTAACCGTAATGCTCGCCCATTGATTCCCGTGATCCTTGCAGGCAGTGAACACGCTCCAAACGTCCCGCTCTTCTTGCGGAGCCGCATGTGGGTTGACTTCAGACAGGCAGATCCCGATCCAATGAGCCAATTATGCTTTGGCATCACGGGCCAGCGTGCTAAGGCGCGTTATGATGAACGGTAGAGTCACAATTACGATTCAATGAGGAAAAAACATGGAGTCCCCTTACCGACCGACAATGCATATTTACGTTGTATGGCGTTCTGATTCTGGGGAGGATCCTTTTTCCTCCAAAAGCGGCTTATGCGCAAAGGAGATCTACTCTCACTTTTGTCGGAACGTCACCGAACCCCTCGATCGCGGTCTTGGGATCCCCGTGTTTTTTCGCAATCAGCCTCCCAATGGATTGTCTGCCGTTCCTCTTCCCATTGATCTGAATTACGCAGAACGAACCGCAGTGATTGTCCTGGCGGACAGTAAGCTGGCGCTTGCTTCTGACGAATGGAAAGCATATATTACCGGGCTATGCAAAGGAGCCGAGGAGTCTCACGGCAAGCACCGTGTCTTTCCCATCGCCGTGACTGATGCCGCAAGAAGAATCGACTTCTTGAACATGCTTCAATTCGTAAACGGCGCCCCCGACACATTTTTGACGGACTTGACTGGCGATCTATGGCGTTTCCTGCACACTTCCTCCCCAACATCGGCCACATCTGTTCCCGATCCTCTCCGACTATTCATCAGCCACGCCAAGAGAGATGGGATCAGCGAGGCGGAAGCTTTTAAGAAACATATCGAAAACCGGCCGTTGCATCGCTTTTTTGACTCGGTTAATATCGCGGCAGGGTATCGATTTGCGGAGCAAATCACGAACGCGATCTTGGGATCGGTGCTTCTTGTCCTTATGACCGATGCTTATTCGTCCCGTCCGTGGTGCCGTCGCGAGATTTTGGCGGCCAAAACAGCGGTCCGGCCCATCGTGGTAGTCGATATGCTGGAAAAGGAAGAACGAAGAAGCTTTCCGTACGCCGCCAACGTCCCAGTCATTCGATGGCGCGAGGACAATTATGAACAGGTGTTACAGGCAACGGTAACGGAAGCCTTGCGTTTCGAATACGACCGCCTCAGAATGGAGACACTACGCCGCCTCGGCCGCCTTGCGACAGACGCCACAGTCCTTGTCCGCCCACCAGAGTTATTGGATGCGCAGGCGCTGCTTCAACCCAGCGCCAACGATATCGTAAAGGTAATCTATCCCGACCCTCCGCTCGGAAACGAGGAAATCGATGCGCTTGCGATGATGTTTCCGAAGATAGCCTTCACCACGCCGACCATGCCGGCCGGCGCGCCAAAATCCCGTCAATATACCATCGGCGTCTCCGTATCACACAGCAACAATCTGG